>DASQYQ010000441.1:0-8443 GCA_035639115.1 Sphingomicrobium sp.
ACACGATGTAGGCGCCAAGCGCCGCTGCAGCGATATCTCCGACCACAGGAACGACGTCGAGGATCACGTCCAGACCGACCGGGCGGTTGATCCCCGGGATCACGAACAACCGCTCCAGCAGCTTCTCCATCGCCTCGACTCGCTGGCGGACCGATTGCGGATCGGTCCCCACGGCTGGAAAGGAGAGCTTCTCATCGATACGCATGCCTCAGCCTCCTGTGGGCGCCCGTGCCTCGAGGTCGGTGAGCGTGTGGCGGGCGTAACGGTTCCCGGCGAAGTTCTGAATCCTGGCGGAAACGAGGGACCAGCGCACCGGGGCTGCGATCGGCAAGAACAACTGACCGCGGTCAATCAAGGCAGCCGCCTGGCCGAGCAGCGCATAGCGTTGCGCCGGCACCGGCGACTGGCGCGCGCCGTCCATCAATTCATCGGCCTTGGGATCGCACACGGCGACCCGATCGCAGCGAAAGTGGCGGACGAACCACGACGGCGAAGAGGATGGCGCGACTTCGTCAATGAGGGTCAAATCGGCCGCTTCAGGGTTTTCGGCCAGTTCCACCTTCAGTCCGAGCTGACCCCAGTCTCGTTGGAGCAATTGAAGCAGAAAATCGGCGCCGGGACCATCGGGCAAGGCGATTCTGACTGTGGGCTTGGCTGCCTTCCCGAACAGTCGATTGGCTTGCGCCTGTAGGCCGGCCAGGCGGTTGGCGTAGGGCGTGGCGGTCCACGCTGGAGCTATCGGCGTCGGAGTGCCGTCGAGCGCGGATTCGAGCAAGGTCGCGCGCGAGGCCAGCCCGGTTACGCCCGTCGCAGTGACGAACGTATCGCGGTCGATCGCTTCGCTGAGGAGCTGGCGGATTTCGGGCTTGTCGAGAGGGCCGCCGGCCTGTCTCGGGACCAGGCCGAAGAGGCCGGACGCGGGATCGAAGCGCAAGCTGTCGCGGGGCAGCTTGACCCGCTGCGCGTAAGCAAGGTCGGCAAACGTGCCGCCGAGGACGAGATCGAGGTTCTCGGCAGCGAAGGCCTGGACTGCGGCAGGCGCTTGCGCGCCGGCCAGCAGAAGCTGCTCGCGGCTCGTCGTTTCATCCTCCGGCGAAAAGGTCTGCCGGCTGAGTTTAATGGCGCCGTCCTTGCCGCGGACTCCGGCGAACGGACCGGTCCCCTGGCCGTTGCGGACGATTGCCATTTGCGGCTGCGCGAGCAACGAGAGGAGGTCCGGACGCGGCGAGGTCAGGTTGATCTCGATGACCCTGTCAGTCATTGCGACAATGTCCTCGACGGCGCCGAAGGCGTCCTTGAGGCTGTTCCTGCTCCGTCCGCCGATCTCTCGCTTCAGAAGCCGCGCGACCTGCTGGGCGGTGAGTTTGGTTCCGTCGGGCCAGTTCGTTGCGGCCAGGCGGAAAATATAGCTGAGACCGTCGTCGGTAACGGTCCAGCGCTCGGCGAGACCAGCGACGACGTTGCCGCCCGCATCGAACCGGACGAGTCCTTGCGCGACATTCGCGACCAGCAACTGGTCGGGCGCTGAAAGAGGGCCGTCCAATGGATCGCGAAGCGCGGGCGTGGCTCCAATCACCACCACCTTGACGGCGCCCTCCGGCTGCTTGCGGCAGCTCGCCGTTCCGGCGAGAGCGACCAGCATCAGCAGTGGCACAATGCGGCCCATCCCGAGCGGTTTAAATGCAAGCGCTCATTCAGCAAGCCTCTGGATATATGGGACCGACTGTTTTAGTGAAGTAAAGCAGTTCGGGAAGATGAGTGTGGCGGATAGGGACGGAATCTGGAGCCACGGCGGCGTACCGGTGGAGGAGCTTCCCGATCCGTTCACGCCGATGCCGCTGCACGAGCCGGAGATGCAGGCCGCCGCCGCTCCTCCAGCGAAGCGACGGCGCTGGCCGATTTACCTTTATTCGATCTCCGGGCTGATACTCGTCACGCTCGTCTGGCTCGTAATGACCGCACCGCTGTCGCGTGCGCTCGAGCCGCTGCAGGACCCCGCGCTGTTGCTGCTGTCCGATGACGGCCATGCCATCGCTCGGCACGGCGCGGTCAAGGAAGCGCCGGTCGATGTGACGAAGCTCGACCCGATGACTCCAGCGGCGTTCGTCGCGATCGAGGACCGTCGCTTCTACCGCCACTGGGGCATAGATCCGCGCGGAATAGCCCGCGCGTTCGTGACTGACCTGCGCGGGCATGGCGTCCGCGAGGGCGGAAGCACGATCACGCAGCAGCTTGCGAAGACCAACTTCCTGTCGGGCGACCGCACCATCAAGCGCAAGGCACAGGAGGTCATCATCGCCTTCTGGCTGGAGGCATGGCTGACGAAGCAGGAAATCCTCTCCCGCTACCTGTCGAGCGTCTATTTCGGCGACGGCGTCTATGGCCTCCGGGCGGCCGCGCATCATTATTTCAATCGCGATCCCGAGAAGCTGAGCCTCGCCCAATCGGCGATGCTCGCGGGCATGGTCCAGGCGCCGTCGCGGCTTGCGCCGACCCACAATCTAGCCGGGGCGCAGAAGCGGAGCGAGCTCGTGCTTCAGGCGATGGCCGATACCGGTGTGATCAGCCATTCGCGAGCTGCGTATACCCGTCCAGCGCGTCCGGTCGTCCAAAGCTCGAACGTGCCGACCGGGTCCTATTTCGCCGACTGGGTCACGCCGTACGCCCAGCAGTCTCAAGACCCGGATTTCGGCGAAGTGAAGGTCGGCACGACACTCGACTGGACCCTGGAGCGGATTGCGCAGCGCGCTGTCGCCCGTGCACCGGCCGGTGCGCAGGCGGCGATCGTCGCGATGCGCCCGGACGGACGCGTCGTCGCGATGGTCGGCGGCAAGAGCTATGCGCAATCGCCCTTCAATCGGGTTACGCAGGCGCGCCGTCAGCCCGGCTCCGCGTTCAAGCTGTTCGTCTATCTTGCCGCAATGCGGCAGGGCTGGACGCCCGACAGCATCATCGAGGACAAGCCGATCACGATCGGCGACTGGACTCCCGAGAACAGCGACCGCGTCTACAGGGGGAGGATCACGCTTCGCGAAGCCTTCGCTCGGTCGAGCAATGCGGCGACGGTCCGGCTGTCCGAGGAAGTCGGGCGGAATAACGTGATCCGCGCCGCGCGCGACCTCGGGATCACGACGCCTCTCCCGGACAATCCAAGCCTAGCGCTCGGAACCGCCGGAGTGAGCCTGCTCGAGCTGACCTCGGCTTATGCGGCAGTGGCTAGCGGCCACTATCCGGTGGTCGCCCGTGGGCTCCCCCAGGCGTCGGAGCCGGAAGGCTTGTCGGCGATCTTCCATCGGGACGGCGCACTGTCACCGCAGCGCGACCAGGCGCCGATGCTGGATTTGCTCTACGCCGCCGCGAACGAAGGCACCGGTCATCGCGCCGCGCTTGCGATCCCGACCTTCGGTAAGACTGGCACGACGCAGGAAAACCGTGACGCGGTCTTCATCGGCTTCGCGGGCGATCTGGTGGTCGGCGTCTGGGTCGGCCGCGACGATAACGGGTCGCTTGGAAGGGTGACGGGCGGCTCGGTTCCGGCGGAGATTTGGCACAGCTTCATGAGCTCGGCGATTGCCGCCGACCATGCGCGCGGGCCTGACCTGCCGTTCGACTTCGCGCGAGCGCAGCAGCGGCAGCTCAAGAGTCCGCTGCCGCCCGAGTGGAGCGATTCAACCAAGCCGCTGCGGCAGCTAGCCGAGCGGCTCAACCATATCTTCGGGAAATAGCTTAGCGCTGCGCCGAAGTAGCCGCTGGTTCAGGAGTAGCCGGCGGGGGCGGAGGCGCTGTGGCCGCTGGCGGGGCGTAGAGCGGCGCGTTCGCCGGCCTGCCGTTTGCGGTGGTGCCGACGCGATGCACGATATGCGGGGTGACGATGATGTAGAGTTCGGTCTTCGAGCGGGTCGTGCGCTCGTTTCGGAATGCTTCCCCGAGCACTGGGATATCGCCGAGCAGAGGAACCTTGGACTTGCTGCTGATCGTCTCGTCCTGAGTGAGTCCGCCGATCACGAAGGAGTCGCCGTCGCGAACCGTCGCCGAGGTCTCCGCCTCGCGCTGGCTGATCGTCGGATAGCCCTGGCTCGTTCCGGTCACGCTTGAGACCACCGCGAAAACGTGGCTGGTGACATAGCCGTCGCCGCTGACTCGCGGCGCGATCTGCAGCGTCACTCCGACGTTCACATATTGCACCTGCTGGGAAACGCCGTTGACTCCGGACAGAGCGATCGAGGTGAGGATCGGGAGCGCGTCGCCGGTGACGATCTTGGCGGTCGAGCCGCTCTGCGCCGATATCCGAGGCCGCGAGACGATCCGACCATTTCCTCGCTGGATCTGTGCATAGAGTGCCGCCTGGAAGCCGGCGCTGGTCACATGTCCGGAGCAAACGGTGCCGGAGAAGCCGTCGTGGCAGCCCTGCTCGGGCAGGCCGAGCGTGAACGAGCCGCTTCCGAACGTAACGACGCCGATCTGGCCATTGGCATTGTTGAAGTCGATTCCGAGTGCCTTGAGACCTTGCTCCGTAAGCTCGACGAACTGCGTTTCGAGAACGACGCTGTCGACGGGGATGTCGATCGCCTCGATCATCTCCTTGAGGGCGGCGATTTGTTCAGGCGAGCCCTTCAGCCAGATTGCATTCAGCCGCCGGTCAATGCCGATCGAGGCGTCCACCGACTGGCCGAGTGGCTCGTCGCTGGCGCCGGGTGCCTGAGTGGCCTGCTGCGGCGTATAGTTGTTGCCGGTAAGGCTGTTCGAACCGAACGCAGGTTCGCTCGGGATGACGAGGTCGTTCGACTTGACGGTCAACCCGTCGGTGAGGAGCCCGACGACTTCCGACACGTCGGCATATTTGAGCAGGACAAGCGCGTAGCTTTGAGGCTGCTGTCCGGCTGGCGGGAGGCCCTCCGCAGCGACTGGAAGGCCGGTGTCGTGCTCGGTGGGCTTGGCCTTGGTTCCGGAGCTTACCGTGACTTCGACCGTACGGTCGCCGGACTTCACGGCGGAGAGCGACGCCGGACGGTTCGTCGCGAAGCGGACGATCAGCAAAGTGTCGACCGATTCGAAACTGAGTGAGCGAACGAGGCCTTTGAGGTTCGATGGCTGGACTGCGCGCGGACCACGGGTGGTCAGCGCGAAGCCGAGCGACGGCTGGGTCGGCTGCTGCTGCGCCATCGGGGCAAAAGTGGTCGCTGCAGGATCGAAGCGGAGCTCGAACCGCGATTGGTCGGCACTCTCGCTAATGAGGGTCACGTCGGTGAGGACGGCCGGCACGGGCTGCGCACGAAGCTGCGCGGCGGCCGCCGCCGTCGCAGCGCTGCTTAGACCCATTAGCAGCAGCAGCGCACAGGCGAGGCTGATCCAGCCGCGCGCAGCCGACGCCAATGACTTCAAGGAACCTCCCGACCCCATCCCGACTCGGACTTTACAGGAAAATCACGTGACCCAAACATGAATGTGCGGGCGCCCAGGGGACGCCCGCACAATCTTTTTTCGACAATGACTTAGAAAGCAGTGGTGCCGTTCGGCGTTCCAAGGCCCGACGGTCCGTCGTAACCGGTCGTACCGGTGCACAGGTAGGAACCGCCGCAGCTGCCATTGCTGCCGCTAGTGACATCGTAGAGAGCCGATACGTGGCCGTACGGATCGCCACCGTAGTTCGCGCTTCCACCCTGCGCTCCGTAAACGCCGGCGATCAGCGGAGCGGCAACGCTCGTGCCGCCGAAGACCATCCAGCCGGAACGGCGGGACGTGACCGGACCATATACTGCAACACCGGTGTTCGGGTCGGCGACCGCGGAGACATCGGCAACAGTGCGACGCGCGCAGTTACCATCGGACTGCCAGCTCGGCTTCGCGTAGATGGCGCTGCAGCCGCTGCCCGCGCCGTTCCAAACGGTCTCGGTCCAGTTCCGTGAATTCGACGCCCGTAGGAGGCTGGTGCCGCCGACCGCAGTCACGTGCGGCGAAGAGGCCGGGAACTGAACGCCGTAGCCGCTGTCGCCCGAGCTGACGGTGACCGCGATACCCGGGTGGTTCCAAGAGCTCTCATAGCTCGTGGTGCCGGACTCGCTGCCGCCGTAGCTGTTGGAGACTGCTTTGGCGCCGAGCGAAACGGCCGTGTTCACCGATTTCGCAAGGTTCGAGAGCGAGCTCGACGAAGCCTGGACGAGGATGATCTTGCAATTGGGGCACATCGCGCTCGCCATGTCGAGATCGAGCGCCTGCTCCTGGTCCCAGCCGGTGTCGGTGCGCGGGTAGCTGCCCGCGACGCCGTTCTGGTTGACCTTCTTGAAGCAGCCGTTCGACGTCGTGCAGGCGGGCAGGCCGTAAGTTGCGCGATAGACCGCGAGATCGTTCTCCGCACTAGGGTAGCCATAAGCATCGACGATCGCGATCGTGTAGCTCGAGCTTCCGCTGCCAGTGACGGCATAAGCGCTGCGAAGATCGGACGGGCCGTAGCCCGACGGAAGCGCATTGCGGGTCGCCGACCGATTGGCCTTCGTCCATTCGAGAATGTTGCCGCGAGCGTCAGTGACGACCTTCGCGAAGCAATGGGCGGTGCCGGGCGCCGACATCTTGCCGCAGACCGACATCGCATAGATGTTGCCGAAGCGCTCGATCGGGTAGGGCGATGCAGGCGCGGAAGACGTAAGTGCGACGCCGAGGAGCGTCGCGAGCGCAACCGCGCCCCATTTAAGAAGTCTCATTTGTAACTACCCCCATTTCGGATACTCAGGGACGATGATGCTGACTGCAAAGGGTAAAAAATCAAGCGGCAGTAGAAGCATAGATTCCCGCCACGAAACGCTTCGACGCAGGATAGGCGCGGTTGGTCGTTAAAACAAGTAAACGGATTCCACTGTATGGAATTGGTTTACCAACCTTTTCTAGTGAGTTGCGCGTTGGTTCGAGTATGCGATTATCACCTTTCGAAGCACTCGGGATGAAGCTTGTAATTGCTGTGGCCGTGCTTGTTGCCTGTGAGCGGGGAGCGCAGGCGGCCGCGCCACTTTACGACCCGGTCGTCCTCAACATCGGAGTGAACTGCCAGTGGCAGCCCCGCTGCGAGCGGCGGCAGCATGGAGCGATGAAGGACGCGCACCGATATATCGCTCACGAACATCCGCCGCTCTGGCGAATCCAGCTCTGCAACAAGAACGCCAGGCGGGGCGCTGCCCGAATCGATTGGATCGGCTTCAACGATTGCATCCGCAACAACTCGCTAGGCCCGTTGGCGCAGCGCCGCCGCTAGTCCGGAACGGCCACTGCGGCGGGTCGTTCTTTCTGCCACAAGCAGGAAGGCAGCCATGAAGGGCAAAGATCGTGACTCCCGGACTGACCCGAGGTCCGGCGATCCGGAAGTGGATGTCCGCTGACGGAGTGAACGGGAACGCCCGTTCCAGCACCAAATGATCAGGATTGTCGACTTGCAAAAGGCGATCGTCGCCGGGCTGTCCGGTGCCGCCGTCATGGAGGCCTTCTCCTTTGCCGCGACTCGTGCCGGCCTGCCCGCAGTCGACATGGTCGCCGAGCTAAGCTCGTTGGAATTCCGCCATGCGCGTGTCATTGCGGACGCCGCGGCGCTCCTCGCCCATCTGAGCGTCGGCATTTGCTGGGCCGTATTCTACGCTTTCTTCTTCTGGGGGCGCTTCCACTGGCGCCCGGCCGTCCAGGGATTGGTCTTCGCGATCGTCCCGGCGACGCTTGCGATCCTAATAGTCTATCCTGAGCTCGCTCTGATGCGCGTTCCCGCGGATATCGTGACACTGGACTTCGTGAGCTTCTTCGCGCCGCTCAATGCGGCGACGGTTGGCAGCCTGCTCGTAAGCCATGCGCTATTCGGCCTTACGATCGGCGCAATCTACCGCCGGCCGGTCGGCTACGCCGTCGGCCATAAGCCGGCGCCGCCGAGTCCTCGCCGGCCGGAGCGCGCGCGCGGCGAACGCGCGCGCAACGAAAGCGCGACCGGCTTCATGTTCGCGACTGGAATCGAGTGCAGCTATCCAACCATCGACCAAGGCCGGTGGCGCCGGGACGAGATGGATTCCGCATATCATTACGACTTTTGGCAGGAGGACCTGCGCCTCGCCCGCGAGATAGGCATCACGCACATCCGCTACGGACCTCCGCTACATCTGATCTTCGAAGGGCCAGGCAGATATGATTGGAACTACATCGATCCGCAGATGGCGGAGCTCCGGGACTACGGACCCGAGCCGATCGTCGACCTTTGCCACTTCGGCGTTCCCAATTGGCTCGGCAATTTGCAGAACGGCGACATTGGCGCAGCGCTCGCGGAATATGCAGGAATCTTCGCCGAGCGATTCCCGTGGGTGAAGTTCTATACGCCGGTGAACGAGATGTACGTGTGCGCGCGCATGAGCGCGCTCGATGGCATATGGAACGAGCAGCTGCGTGACGAAGGCGCTTATGCGAGGGCGGCGTGGAACCT
>DASQYQ010000442.1:0-2158 GCA_035639115.1 Sphingomicrobium sp.
GAGGGGCAGATCGACCAGGACGTGCCCGCGAATTTGCAGGACGCGCTGAAGACGAACGATCCGGTTCAGGAAATCTGGTTGAGATCGCCGGGCGGCGATGCCCGGGCCGGCAACGCTGCCGACAAGATCATTCGTGCGGCCATGATCCCAACGCGCATTCCCGAAGGGTGGGTCTGCTTTTCAGCGTGCAATTTCATGTTCATGGGCGGCGCAGCCCGCTTCGTCGATCCGGGCGGAATCTTCGCGGTACACATGTTCACGCACCTCGGCGACAAAGAGGCGGTTCGCTCCGAGCTGAAGAACACCGACAAGGCGATCGGCATGATCGGCGATGTCGAGCAGGACTCCGCCTTGCTCGCCAGCGAGGACAATGATTTCCTCATCCGGATGGGCGTGTCGCGGAAGCTGCTAACCGACGTCATGTACAAGCAGAAAGCCGTTGCCGACGGCGATGGCGACAAATCAACGCGCCGTTGCCTCACTCGCGACGAGGACCTCAAGTACAATGTCGCCAATGCTCAATGAAGGAGTTGGAAGGATGGGATCGAAGCTCGTCTGGACGGCGGCCGTTGCGATCGGCCTCGCTTCGACAACGGCACTCGCGAATGTCGTCGTGGTGCGGTCGCTGGGACCGTCGGCTAAAGCCTATCCCCCCGGCAAGACTCTGCCGGCGTCCACGAAGATCACCCTTCAAGGCGGCGATGTCGTGACGATCCTCGGCCCCGGAACCGCGCAAACACTGCGGGGTCCCGGCAGCTTCGATACGACCCAGGTCAGCCTTGATACAGCCGCAGGCCAACGCGGCCGGTTCGGCGCGCTTCGGACCGCCGAGGTCGCTCACAGCCCAAGCGTGTGGGACATCGACGTAACCCAGAGCGGAAAGGTGTGCATCGCGGACGCGAAGAAGGTTCAGCTGTGGCGACCCGACAGCGATTCCGACGAAAGCATCGAAATTCGCTCTTCCGACGGAAGCTCCCAGAAACTGAGCTGGGCGCAGGGAAAGGCGCTCACTGCCTGGCCTGCGGCGCTCCCACTCAAGTCCGGCGGGCAATATGAAATTGCGTCGTCGGCGCGGCCGGACAAGAGCAGCCTAGAAGTCGTCACATTGAGCGCTGCCCCGTCAGACAAAGTCGCCACGGCGCAAGAGCTGATCAAGAACGGCTGCCAGAACCAGCTCGACCTCCTCGTTGCCAACGCGACGAAGGCAAGCTCGGAGTAAGCATCTGCAAGCGTAAGGGCCCGTTCGACGGAGGTCCTTGCGGCTACCTTGCCGATCCTTAGTCTACCCTGCGGGCATCTCGGGGAGACTCATTCATGGACCGCCGTTCCTTCCTAGCCACGGGAAGCGCTGCCACGCTGCTTCCGATCCTGGCCACGCACGCGACGCGTCTCGTCGCCCAGCCTCAGGCCGTCGGTTCTGGCGATGCAGCGCTGAACGCGGCGTTCGACAAGATCTTCCTTCAGGTGATGAAGGACAGCCCGGGCTTCGCGACGTCGCTCGGCGTCGACAAGGGCGACCTCGCCTATCTCCGCTCGACTTTCGATCCGAAGCCTTACGATGTGTCGCGCCAAGAGGATGTTGCGCACACGCGGGCAGCCCTCGCCCTGCTTCAGCAGATCAGTCCCGGCACGCTTTCGCCAACGGCGGCGCTCAACCGAGAGATCGTCATCTACGGCCTCGAGCAGAACCTCGTTGCATACCCCAGGTTCGGACTCAGCAGTGTCCAAAACCCGTACGACATCAGCCAGCAGGACGGCGCCTACTTCTCGATCCCCGACTTTCTCAACAGCACTCACCCGATAGCAAATGCGGCCGACGCGGAGGCTTATCTCTCGCGCCTGTCGGACTTCGCGAAGGTGCTCGATTTCGAAACCGCCGACCAGCGCGCGCAGGCTGCGCGAGGCTATCTCGCTCCAGGCTGGTCGCTCGACCTCGCCCTCGGGCAGATCGCCAAGCTGCGCAATCAGCCCGCCGCGAGCAGCGGCCTCGTCACTTCGCTCGCCAACCGCGCGAAGGCGAAGGGCATCCCCGGCGACTGGGCGGGGCGCGCGACGAAGATCGTCGAAAGCCAAATTTATCCGGCAATCGATCGCCAAGTCGCCATGCTCAAGGAGCTTCGTCCCACGACGCGGCCGGGCGATGGTGCAACGCGTCTTC
>DASQYQ010000443.1:0-4279 GCA_035639115.1 Sphingomicrobium sp.
GAGGTTGGCGCCTGTCCGCCGTTGCTTGCGTGCATCGTACTTTTCGGCGGAATGAACGTCTGGCTGACGACTTGGCAGACTCGGCATGACGTAAGCGTCGGCGGGTGGCAGATGCTTGCGGCGGCAGGGATCTCGCTGCCCTACGTGTTCGTCAGCCGGGCGATGTTTCCCGGGCAGGAAAAGAACCCGGAACTCTCGCTCGAGCAGCATTACCTCAAGCATCGGATCCTGATCCTCGCAGTGATGACCGCGCCACCCATCGTTTCGGTCGTTTCGAAGCTGCTTCTCGATGACATCCACGAATATGGTTGGCGCGAAACCTGGATGACCGCGCGCATTGTCACTCCCTTGGCCCTGATGCCGTCCCGGACGCGGTCGGCTCAGCGTGGCGGCCTCGCAGTCTTCACCCTTCTCGAGATGGCCGGGCTGTTTCGCTGATCGGCTAGAGCCCGCGTCCGCGTTCGATTCGCTCATAATCGATTCGGATGGAAACCCATGAGCCGACCAGCGCATGGCCGTTCTTGCGCGGCGGACGCACCCTGAACTGCCAGGCCGCCTGGCGAACTGCGCTTGCAAGGCGCGAACCCGGTGTCTGGTCGAGCTCGACGCAATCCTCGACGCGGTCTCCGGGAACCGTCCTGCATGCGATGAGACCGTAGCCGTCGGGCGCATTGGCCGGAAGATAGCCGCCGAGCTCGGCATCGGTCGGATGCCGCGCCCATTCGGCGGCATACATCACGTCGCCATTGGGAGCGTGGCCGACCACTTCCGAATCGCCCGCGCTCGACGATCCGCCCTTCGGCAGGTTGGCGAGGTCGGACGCTGCCAAATCTTCCTTGCTCATCTCTACCAGCGGCCATGACTTGTCCGGCGGAGGCGGAGGAGGGACCGCAATCGTAGGCTTCGCCGGAAGCACTATCGGCGGCGCCTTGGGGAGAGCAGGCGTTTGCCGGTGCTTCACCTCCCTCGGCGAAACCTGCCTCTTCTCCGGCGCCTCTGCGCTGCGTGAGTCCGTCAGGTCCACGATCAGGGCATCCTTTGCCTTTTCAACGCCGGGCGTGATCTTGCCCAGGGTCATCAGCAGCAGGAGCAGGCCGACATTGATCGCAAGCGCGAGCGCGATGCCGGAAGCGCGTCGCTGGAGCGGCTGGCGCTCATAGGGCGAGGAGAGCCGGTAGGCGGACAAGGTCAGCTTGATTCGTGTCTGTTCGAGCGTCGCGTGGACGGTCGTTCTAGCCGGTTTGAACTTGAATGGGGAATGACCGCTTCGCTTCGGGAGTGTTCCGATTAGGAACGGACGCAGTACGCTTCTCGACTAAGCTTGGAGGCAACTGATAATCTCACCCGGTGCTGGCCTTGTCTGCCTTTCTGCTCACTGCGGCGCCGCAAGCGGGGGGAGCCGCGCTCGGCCGAGTCTGGCCGGGATTGGCTGCCGAGCGCGTGAAAGCGTGCGGGTTCTCGAGCGTCACGCTCGCGTACGAGCGCAAGCTCGAAGCTTATGTGGTGGTCGTGTCCGCGCCTCAGGCGACTTCCGACGATCAGCTTCGCTGCGCTGCCCGAGCGTCGCTCGATACCGACTATACGATCGATTTCCCGGCGTCGCTCAGCCAGCGTTACGATCAGATTTATTGGCCGATCGCCGACGAGGCAGGGCGGCAGCAGGCGAAAGCCTGGCTCGTAAAGCGAGGCCTGAAGCTGCCGCCTTATACGAAGGGAACCGACCAGCTCGCTTATGCACGCAAGCTCGAGCGAATGTGCGGACCCAGTGCGAAGGGGGCCTTCGTCATCGACGACGGCTTCATCACCTTGCGAAGCGGATCCGAGCGGCTCGATCCTTTTACCTTCGATTGCGTCGCCAATGCCTTGTGGGCCTCCGGCTTGCCCACCGGCATTGCCGGCCGCGATCCGTGAGAGCGGCCCCGTTCGGCTCCCTTAGGGGACTGACGGGGTTTACGCCTCCCCCCAACTAAGCCTTTCCCCGACTGTTTCGGGAGCGGCCCAGTCCTATTTGCGCCCACGTCGCGGTTTCCTCCCCCTCGATGACCGCGATGGACCGCCGGATAGCTTCGAAGCCGGATTCGTCCCCGCCTCGCGGGGCTCTGCGCCAGTCCTCCTGGCGCCCGGCGGTCCCCCTCGGAGGGAGCGTTTGTTGCCGACCAGAAACCGAGGTGACCATGCCCCAAATCGATGAACCCATCACGCCGGCGCCAAAAGCGACACCGGAGACGAAGAAGCCCAAGCCCGCGTCGCCATCCGAAAGTGCGGTCGCAGGCATCTATTCGTTCACCGTCGATACGGGCAGCAACCGGATCGTCACGGTCGAGCGCGTCGATAGCGACGGCACGCGCCATGCATTGACTGCCGAAGAGAAGACAAAGCTCGCCAAGAGCCCGCCTGCAATGCCGCTCCGCCGGCTCGTCGAGCGCGCGTTCGAAGCTGGCGTGGATTATGTGCTGGGCGGTGATTCTGACGGCGAACCTCCGGAGACCAAGGAGGAAGGCGAGCTCAGTGGAATCCTCGTGCAGACGATGATCAAGGGCAGCAAGGCGAGCGAGCTGGTGAAGGGCGATACGCTTGATCGCACCGTCATCGATACGCTGATCGTCCACGCGACAAAATAATCGCACCGTTAGTCGAGCCGCAGGACGCGGCGGCAGTCCCCTGACGCGTCACTTGGGCGGCGACGCCCGCTAGCACGGAAGGAAGCTTTAATGGCCTATTCAACCACCTATGAAGAACCCGGAATCTTCGGGGGCGGGGACAATGAGGAGCTCATCAAGCTTCTCGTCGGACGCCGCGCCCGACGCAATCGATTGCGCCGACTGATGCTCGCCAAGCTCATCCGCGACCGGCACACTGAAGAGACCGACACCGACGAGGACTTTGATGAGGACAGTGGCGATGACAATCGCCTGGCCAAGATCCTGGTCGGCAGCGCGATCCGCCGTCGCCGGATCCGCCACCTCCTCCTCGCCAAACTGATCCGCGAACGCGGTGAGGACGATGAGGGCGAGGACTGGGAGGATGAGGAAGGCACCGACGACCACAAGCTGGTTCGCTTCCTCGTCGGCGCGCGCATGGCGCGACGTGCGAAGTTGCGGCGCGCTGTGCTCGCCAAGCTGCTCGCCGAGCGCGGCGAAGAGGATGAGGACGGCACCGAGCTGGAGGACACCGGCGACGAGCACAAGCTGGTCAAGTTCCTCCTCGCCCGTCGCGTTGGTCGCCGCGCCAAGCTTCGCCGACTGGTGCTCGCCAAGCTCCTTAGCGAGCGCGGTGAGGACGAAGGCGAGGACGAGTTCGAGGCCGACGAGGAAGAAACCGAGGGCCTCGGGCCGATCGGCAAGGCCGCCATGTTCGGAGCCGCCAAGCGCCGTCAGCGCGTTCGTCGCGCTACTTTAGCCAAGGCGCTCGCGGATCAGGACGCGTAGTATCAGGGGCGAAAAGCGGGCCGGGAGACGATTCCGGCCCGCTTTTTTGAAGTGATTAGCTGGAGGCCGCCCCGCGCGGCCTCACTTGCATTTGATGAACTTGCCCTTCTTGTCCCGGCACTGCTTCGGCTTTTGCGGCTTTTGCGGGCATTTGATGAACTTGCCGTGCTTGTCCCGGCACTGGGTCGCGGCGAATGACGGTGCGGAGCCGGCGAGCAGGCTGAGCGCACAGAGCGAGAGAACGAGTTTCTTCATGCTTTCCTCCCTCCGACTGGGGGATGAACAGCAATACCCCCGTTCGAGCGAACTGCCTATGTCGGAAATATTACAAGGCTGAGAGGATGCGTTTCATACAACGCGAAGCCCTGCGGGGGCGAGGGGACGGCGCCCCAGGCAGGGCTTCGTACGCTCCGGTCGGCGGCGTTGCCCCCAGCTCGCTCAAGTAAGGAGCCTCGCCGCCGAGCCGATATTTACGCCGACGCGGTTAGCGGCGCGTGAGCGGATCTGGTTAACGCGAGATCGGACCTTGACGATGGTCAATCCTGCTTAGCCCGGCACTTGCAATTTTACGCGCTGTGCTAGCCTGACCGCGAGGCCCGCTCATCGTAGCGCACCAAGTCCGGGCGGGTCTCACCTTAACCGTCCTTCCTCGTTCCTCGGAAGGGGAGAGGCTTGCTGCAGAGCCGGAGGAGAAGGCCCGCTCGCTTACCCTGGACCAAGCGGGCCTTCTTCTATTGAGGCTGTTGGCCGGGGATTGCTCGATCCTGTACTAGTCTCGTCATGTTCGAAGGCTGGGAGAATTTCTTCCTGATGGCGGGCGGCGCGGCTGCGGTACTGATCGGCCTCATCTT
>DASQYQ010000444.1:0-2222 GCA_035639115.1 Sphingomicrobium sp.
GTCGATCTATTCGACCAGCGTCATCCTCGTGCTTGCGACGCCAGTGCTCGCAATGACCCTTCTCATGCTGCTTGCCGAGCGCGTGCTCCATGTCGGCATCTTCTCGCCACAACTCGGCGGCGATCCTTTGCTCTTCCAGCACATGTTCTGGTTCTACAGCCATCCGGCGGTCTACATCATGATCCTGCCGTCGATGGGCGTGATCAGCGAGATCGTGCCGGCATTCTCCAGGAAGCGCCTGTTCGGCTACGAGTTCGTCGTCTGGTGCAGCATTGCCATCGGCGCCATCGGCTTCCTCGTCTGGGGGCATCACATGTTCGTCGCCGGGCAGTCGCTGTACAGCAGCCTCGCCTTCTCTTTCCTCAGCTATCTCGTCGCCGTGCCCTCGGCCATCAAGGTGTTCAACTGGGTGGCGACGATGCATGAGGGCTGGATCCGCTTCAACGCGCCGATGCTCTACGCGTTCGGATTCATCGGACTGTTCACGATCGGCGGGCTGACCGGGCTTTTCCTCGCCGCGCTCGCAATCGACGTGCATGTCACCGACACCTATTTCGTCGTCGCCCATTTCCACTACATCATGGTCGGCGGCGCAGTGATGGGGTTCTTCGCAGGGCTTCACTACTGGTGGCCGAAGATCAGCGGCCGGCTGTATCCGGATTACTGGGCGCGGTTCGCGGCGATCCTCGCCTTTTTCGGCTTCAACCTCACCTTCTTCCCGCAGTTCATCCTCGGCTATCTCGGGATGCCGAGGCGATACCAATCCTACCCGCCGGAGTTCCAGATCTGGCACGTGCTGTCGTCGGCAGGGGCGAGCATCCTCGCGGTCGGCTACGCGATGCCGCTCTTCTATTTCGCCTGGTCGATCCTTAGAGGACCGCGCGCGCCCGCCAATCCGTGGGGCGCGACCGGCCTCGAGTGGACGACGCGCTCGCCGCCGCCGCCGGAGAATTTCTCCAAGACTCCGACCGTGATCCGCGCGCCCTACCAATACGAGCAAGGCGAGCCGCATATGCAGGCCGGCCATGTCTGACCAAGCGCTCGGCTTTCAATATTCGACCGTCGCGCAGCAGCGCGAAGCCTCGACGCTCGGAATGTGGGCCTTCCTCGCGACCGAAGTGCTGTTCTTCGGTGCGCTTATTGCTGCCTATCTCAACTATCGCATCTGGTTCGGCGCCGACTTCATTGCGGCGGCGAAGATGACGAAGGTCGTGCTAGGCACCGCCAACACCGCAGTGCTTCTCACGAGCAGCGCTTGCATGGCGATGGCAGTTATTACGTTCGAGTCTGGCTCGAAGCGAGCGCCGGTCCTGTGGCTGATCGCGACAGCTTTGCTCGGCCTCGTCTTTGTCGGGATCAAGGGCACAGAGTGGTGGCTTGAGTATCAGGAGCACCTCGTCCCAGCGCTCAACTTCGATCTCGCTCGCAATGGCGGAGTCGCGGAGATCTTCTTCGTCTTCTATTTTTGCGCGACCGGCTTGCACGCGCTTCACCTGCTCATCGGCATCTCGATCATCAGCTGGCTCGCGATCAACATCGCCAACGGGCGAGTCCAGCCCGGCGGGTCAACGACTCGGTTGATCGGCCTCTACTGGCACTTCGTGGATATCGTCTGGATCTTCCTCTTCCCGCTCATCTATCTCGCCGGGAGGAACATATGAGTGCGACCACGGTATGGCGCTGCTGGCTAGCGCTGATGATCCTGCTCGCTGCGACCACGGCAAGCGCGTTCGTTCCCCTCGGATCGCTGAATGTCGTCGTCTCGCTAGGCATTGCAGTCGCGAAAGCACTTATCGTCCTGCTTGTCTTCATGGAGCTTCGAAGCAGCCCAGCCTTGGTCCGCGCCTTCGCCGCTGCAGGCTTCTTCTGGCTCATGATCATGATCGTCTTAACTGGGAGCGACTATTGGCACCGAACTGATGCTCGAGCGCCTCTCGATACTATCTCGTCCGTGAAAGTCAGCCTCGAACGCTTCGCCCCCGCTGCAATTGTCCGCTCTTAATGCCCCGCAATTTCCGCTTCCAATTTCAAGCGCTCGAAGGCCTGGAGCACGCCGGTCGCCGGCAAGCTGGCCAAGATTCCGGCAATTGCAAGAGAGAGCATTGGCCGTTGGCCCAGGCCAGAATCGACCCCGTGGGCGAGGAGGCGAAAGCTTCATCTCCTCGCGCTCACATCAACAGCGCGACCCGTCAGCTATTGGAATCCTTCGGAGAGTCTTCGCC
>DASQYQ010000445.1:0-4129 GCA_035639115.1 Sphingomicrobium sp.
CGGAGATGCCGGCTCGAGAGGTGCCATGAAGCCGCGCGAACTCGTGGCGTCGGCGATCGTCCCGGACGGAGAAGAGCTGCGCCTCTTCAGGCGTGGCGGTGATTTCATGATCGTGCTCGCCGGCAATGAACTTATGAGCAGCCGGATGAGCGGATCGGAAGAAGCTCTCGCCTTCATGACATGCGACCGCCTGCATGACCGGGATGCCCCTCATGTCCTCATCGGCGGCTACGGCATGGGTTTTACCTTGCGGGCGGCCCTTAAAGTGCTGCCGGAACGAGCGGCCGTGACCGTCTCCGAACTGGTGCCGGAAATCATTGCATGGGCCCGTGGGCCGATGGCCGAACTCGCCGCAGGATGTCTCGACGATCCACGGGTAGATGTTGCGGAAGGCGACGTCGCGACGCTGATCCGCCAGGCTCGCGGTGCGTATGACGCGATCCTGCTTGACGTGGACAATGGCCCCGATGGGCTGACCCGTCTAGCGAACGATCAGCTATATTCGAGCGACGGTCTGGCGCATGCCAAGCGCGCACTTAGGGCCGGAGGCGTCTTGGCAATCTGGTCAGGCTGTGCGGACCCCGCGTTCACGCGCAGGCTGAAAGCGAGCGGCTTCGTGGTCGACGAGATTGAGGTTCGGGGGCGGTCCAACGGCAAAGGTCCGCGCCACAGGATCTGGCTCGCGACACCTTCCTAACGCTGTGCAGCGCTGCAGGTCAGGCGGCTAGTCGCTCAAGCTGTTCATTGGCCTCGAGCCACTGCGCCTCGGCGGCCGCTAGGTCGGCGGCAGCCTTAGCACGACGCTTGCTCAACTCGCTCATGGGCATGTTCGCCAGCTCGCTCGGCGCACTGGTCGGGTCGGCCATCGCAAGGTCGAGCGCCGAACATTCTGCGGCAAGCCGAGCGCTCGCAGCTTCGGCTTCGGCTGCTGCCTTCTTAAGCAGACGCGCATCTTCCCGCGCCCTCGCTGCGGCCTTCCGGTCGTGGCGTTGCTGCTTCGGTTTCTCGGAACTGGGCGAACTTCGTCCGAGAACCCGATCGATGTAGTCGTCGACGCTGCCGGCGTATTCAGCCGCTCTCCCATCCTCAACCAGCACAAGCCGATCAGCTGTGAGCTCGATCATGTGCCTGTCGTGACTGACGATAATCACGGCGCCCTCATAGCCATTTAGTGCCTGGACCAACGCCTCGCGCGAATCCACGTCCAGGTGGTTCGTTGGCTCGTCGAGGATGAGCAGGTGCGGCGCATCTCGCGTGATCAGCGCTAATGCGAGGCGCGCTCGCTCGCCGCCTGACAGCTTGCTGACGAGCGTCGTTGCCTTGTCACCGGAGAAACCGAAGCGGCCGAGCTGCGCGCGTACTGCTCCCGGAGTCATGTCGCCCATCGCTCGAGTCATATGCTGAAGCGGCGTGTCCTCGCCGTGCAGTTCCTCAACCTGATACTGAGTGAAATAGCCGACCCGCATCTTGCCCGACGCCGCGATGGCGCCAGCCATCGGATGCAATTGCGCCGCCAGGAGTCGGGCCAACGTCGTCTTGCCGTTGCCGTTACGGCCGAGCAGCGCGATGCGATCGTCTGGATCGACGCGCAGATTCAGGTGGCTGAGAACGGGATTATCGCCATAGCCGACCACTGCCATGTCGAGCGTGATCAGCGGAGGCTTAAGCTGCGACGGGCTCGGGAAGTCGAAGCTTAGACTGGGGTCCTCCGCCAAAGCCGCGATCGGCTGCATCTTAGCGAGCATCTTGGCCCGCGACTGGGCTTGCTTGGCCGTGGAAGCTCGGGCGCTGTTCCGCGCGATATAGTCTTGGAGCCGCGCCCGCTGCGCGTCCTGCGCCGCCTGCGCCGCAGCGACCTGGGCCGCCCGCTCGGCACGCTGGCGCTCAAAGCTGTCATAGCCACCGGTGTACAGCGTGATCTTGCCGCGCTCGAGGTGGAGGATCGTATCGACGACATTGTTGAGAAGGTCGCGCTCGTGGCTGATGACGATCAGGGTGCCGGCATAGTTCTTAAGGAACTTTTCGAGCCAAAGGGTTGCTTCAAGGTCGAGGTGGTTCGACGGCTCGTCGAGGAGCAGCAGGTCGGGTTGTGAGAACAAGAGGGAAGCCAGCGCCACACGCATCTTCCACCCACCGGAATAGCTGTCGAGCGGTCGTGCCTGCATCTCGTCATCGAACCCAAGCCCCAAAAGAATACGGGCAGCGCGTGCAGGAGCAGTGTAGGCGTCAATGGAGAGCAGCCGATCATGAATGTCGCCTAACCGATGGGGATCGACGCAAGTCTCAGCTTCTTCCACCAGCATGGCGCGTTCCACGTCCGCCCCGAGGACTGTCTCGAACGGCGTTGCAGTTCCGCTAGGCGCCTCCTGTGCAATATAGCCGAGCCTTGCCCTGCGAGGCATGTCGATCGTGCCTTCGTCGGGATCGATCAGGCGAATGATGGCTTTCATCAAGGTAGACTTACCCGCACCGTTGCGGCCGATCAGGCCCGCACGCGCTCCTTGCGGAATGGAGGCGGAAGCACCGTCAAGTATCGTGCGCCCGCCGAGGCGGACTGTAAGTCCATCGATTGTCAGCATGCCGGCCCGCGTAGCAGCCAATTACGTTGTTCCCAAGGCTGGGAAGTCCTTACTTCGGAGTGTTGTTGCGATGCGCGTACTGCTTTCCGTTGGCGCGCATTCGTAGCTCGCACCCGACTTTCCGCGAGTTGCTGGATTTGGCCGTTAGCGGACGGTCCGCCTGTCGAATTGCCGCCGGTCGACCCGCGGGAACTTGATTCTTCGAACCGGCTCGTCCGCCTCGTTGAAAACGATACGAACGCGCTTGATCGCCTGCTCGTCGAGATGAAAGCCGTTGGTCGGATAGACAGACAACAAGTCCTGCTCGTCCCCGTGAAATTGGAGGACACGCTCGATGCCGGCGCGGCGGGTGAGTTAGTGGAAGAGGGCTGGCTCGATATCGAGGTGCGCATCGAGCATGCGCAATTCCCCGATCGACAGGATCGGCGAGAAAGGATCGTCGGGCCCAATAAGGCCCGCCTCCTTCAACTTGGAGCTACGTCGGAGATCGCAATAGGCTTTTGAAGCCGGCCTGGTTCAATTGAACCATACGAACACTTTGGATTTGGATGTCGAGGAACCGCTAAGTCACTGAAAAGAAATGGTGGGCGTGGCAAGGATTGAACTTGCGACCCCTGCGATGTCAACACAGTGCTCTACCACTGAGCTACACGCCCACCCGGGTCAGCCGATTGGCTTGGAGAAGCGGCATTTAGGGAGCAGTTGCCGATGGCGCAACCGGCTTTTCAGCCTCAGAGGCGGCCGTGCTGATCCTCGGTCTGGAAGATCCGATCGACCTCCATCACCAGATCCTTGAGATGGAAGGGTTTGGACAGCAGCTTCGCTTCTGGGGCGGTGCGGCCACCCTGGAGAGCAACGGCGGCGAATCCGGTAATGAACATGACTCGGATGGCGGGGTCGATTGCGCTGGCTTTTTGGGCTAGCTCAATTCCGTCCATTTCCGGCATGACGATGTCCGTGAGGAGCAGGTCGAAGCGCTCGGTTTCGAGCAGTGGCATCGCCTCGGTGCCGCAGCCGACGGCGGCGACTTCATAGCCGACGCGCTGCAGCGCGCGCTGCAGATATTCGCGCATCGACGTGTCGTCTTCGGCCAGCAATATTCTCGCCATGACCACTTTATGCTCTCACCAATTTCGTTTTGCTAGAAGCGAAAATACCCCCCGGTGCGTTGCAGCGCCTCAACGCCAGTCCTAAACTGGCACAAATTCGAGGATTTCACGCGACAGCTTCGTGACGCCACTTGCTTCCCCCATCACGCATGACTCGCGCGGGCCTCTGCCCGTGCTCCTGTCCGTGCCGCATTCCGGACGAGACTATCCCGAGTGGCTGATCGAAAATGCATCGGCGGGAAGGCAAGCGCTGTCCATGCTTGAGGACCCCATCGTTGATCGGTTGGTCTGGCGGGCGCTCAAGCGGGGGTGCGGCACCGTCATCGCTCGCACGCCAAGGGCCGCCGTCGATTGCAACCGGGCCGAAGACGATATCGATCCCTCGGTCATCGACGGGGCGCGTCGCGGGCGGGTGACGGCCCGCGCGCGTGGCGGACTCGG
>DASQYQ010000446.1:0-3056 GCA_035639115.1 Sphingomicrobium sp.
GTAGGCCATAGACCGCCGGGCAGACTGAATGCTCGAAGCGGCTGAGCTGCTGGTAGGACGGAATCCTGGTGAGGGCGCCCACGAACTCCTGGATGGCCTTGTGGGATTCCTTCTGACCAGTGACGACGATGGCTTCGTCGCCCGGCCCGCTGGACGACTGGGGGGGTGGCGCGGCCCGTTGCGCGGACACCCGCGCGGCAAGGGCGCCGGCCAGCATCAGGACGATCAGGGACTTTCTACGCATTTCACTGCCTCTTCTAGAGGATGGGCGCCTCATCCTCCTCCGTCCGAGCGCCGAACGGCATGAGGAACAGCCAAGCATTTGCTGAAAAGTTCTGGCGAACCAGCGACTTTCGACGAGCGGGGAGCCTCGGGCGTCTCAGTTGACTAAGGGCGGCATACCTCGTCTCCGCCGCTCGACGACAGGCGGGTGAAATCATCGGGGTCGGTGCTGATGACGATTGCAGCATCGCACCGCCTCAGCTGGAATCGGACCTTGCGCGAGCGGAAGTCGAGCGAGATTCGCCGGAACGTCTCCAGAATGTCCGTACCGAGAAGAAGCGCCGGCTCCTTGGTCAGCCCGAAAATCTTGAACGGCGGCACGTCGGCGAATGCCATCGGGACATTACGCAGGGTGACTGGGCCCAGCTGCACTTCTGCGATCCGAGCGACCTGCAGATTGACCTCCTCGCCGGTGACCCCGATCACCGGTACGGTAATGAACTTGTCGCGATTGCCGCGGATCAACTGGTCGCGAAGTGCAAGATTGCCGATGGTGATCTCGGAGCCGGTATCGATGATGGCGTCCAGCTCGTAGCCCGCGGCCCTGACGTGGGTGAGGATCAGCTGGCCCCGCTCGCGCTTGGCCGTGATGACGATCTCGTCGGCGAAATGCTGCTCCGGGATTCGCGCGTCCTCGACTTTGATCAGATGCTTCTCGAAATCCATCATCAACCGCTGCTGCACGAGCGCGTCGATCCCGATCATTCCAGCGCCCCCGACATCCACCTCTCTCAAGGCGGGGAGTTGGAGGTCGCCGAAGGTGGTGGAACCGACGGTCAGCTGGTCGACCTTGACTCGGTCGACGATGTTCCGCGCAGTCATTCCGTCGAGGATCACGGGCGTTGCGAGCGGAAGCTGGAGGTCGTGTGCGATCCGAAGGCCGACGACCGAGGTGTCGGCACCGCTGTCGACGATGAATTGGTAGGGGCCGCGGCCGTTCACCAGCACGTCGACGCTGAGGCGGGACTCGATCTTCTTCGCCTTGACGTCCTGGCCGCCGACGGCGAGCGTCGGGTCGAACACTGCAGGCGGCAGCGGCGCGACCTGCGGGGGAGTCGGCGGCGCAGGGCGCGGCTTCAAGATCCTTGGAGGCTCCGCCGTGGTTCCGGCGACCGCGAGCCCGGGAAGCGCCAGACCGAACGCCAGGATCAGAACGCGGCGAAGCCTGGCCATCGATCCTCTCCTCATCCGGTACATAGGTGCTGTAACTCTGGCGATCCGTTCACCGCCACCCATTATAGACGTGCGTCCCGAATCTTCGATTAGGGAATGACAGTTCGGCCGGTTCCGAAACTTCGCAGCGCGTCGGGGTTTGCCCCGATGGCCGTGACGATGCTCGCCGCTAAGGAAGTTGTGGGCAACTTTCCTTCGGGGGAACGAGAGATGCGCAAGCTCGCAGCGGAAATGATCGGAACCTTTTGGCTGGTGTTCGGCGGGTGCGGAAGCGCCGTCATCGCCGCCGCCTTTCCCGACGTCGGGATCGGCCTGCTCGGAGTCGCGCTCGCCTTCGGGCTGACTGTGCTGACCATGGCCTATGCGATCGGCCATATTTCCGGCTGCCACCTCAATCCCGCGGTGACTCTAGGCCTCTGGGCCGGCGGGAGGTTCCCCTCCAAAGACGTACTTCCTTATTGGGTTGCGCAGGTGCTCGGCGCGATCCTTGCTGCGGGCCTGCTGCTGTTCATCGCGAAGGGAGCGCCCGGTTACGACATCGCGTCGAACGGGCTTGCCCAGAACGGCTATGGCGATGCCTCGCCCGGCCATTACGCGATGGTTTCGGGACTGGCTTGCGAAATTGTCCTCACCGCCGGCTTCCTCCTGGTGATCCTCGGCGCCACCGATACTCGAGCTCCGGCCGGCTTCGCGCCAATCGCGATCGGACTCGCGCTGACTCTGATCCACCTCGTCAGCATTCCGGTAACCAACACGTCGGTGAACCCGGCCAGGAGCACCGGCCCGGCCCTGTTCGTCGGCGGCGTGGCACTCCAGCAATTGTGGCTCTTCTGGGTAGCGCCGCTGATCGGCGGGGCGATCGGCGGCGCGCTTTACCGAGCACTCTTCACTGAAGAGTCGAAACTCCGGCCGGACATCGAAGGGGACAAGCTGGTCCGTACGTGATTCAGCATTAGGAACGTAGGGCAAGCGGCAGGCGTTTGTGACGGGGACGAAATTTATCAGGAATAGGAATGCACACCCCGCACATCGTCGAACGGGCGTTTCAATTGGCGCCCACCATGTCCAGCGTCGAAGAGATCAGACAGGCACTCCGCCACGAAGGCTATTCGAACGTCGACGCCCACCTGGCGGGAGCGTCGATCAGGGCTGACCTTAAGAAGCGATTCGCGCGACCCTCCGCTTGACGAGCGATCCCGCCTTAAGGCTATGAAACGCCCGATGCGGATTATCCGCGCCCAGCGAGGAGACCGATCATGGCCAAGGGTCAGGTGAGATCGAACAAGGAAGCGCGCAAGCCGAAGAAAGCCAAGGTGAAGACCATCGCGGCCAATCCCTCGCAAAAGACGGGTCAGCGCGGCCTGGAGCATCTCGGCAACGACTGAAGACCGCGAGGGTCAGCCCCGCGTCGTGCCGGGCGGTACGCGAACCCATGTTCGAATAGTCGCCGTCCCAGCCGCGCGAACCGAGCGCGAGCAGCGGGATTGGTAATCATGCTCGCCATGCCGTCGGCGGATCCGGCGGGAGCCAGCCTCGACTGCGCGGTCGAGCCCAGAACCAAGCCAGTGGGGAAGTCTTTCGATCTAAGCTTCTAATGCGTG
>DASQYQ010000447.1:0-5775 GCA_035639115.1 Sphingomicrobium sp.
AGCGGGATTTCAGGAAGGGCTTGACGGCATTGATGGGGCTTTCGACGCGGAGAATGGCCGCGCGAGTGGTCAAGATAACCGCCGCGCCAATCAGTATGACCGGTGTGACCAGCGAGATCGCGTAGGCGTAGCCGTCAATGATGTTTGCGGTCGGGATTCCGACCTTCGCTCCGATCCAGAAGGCCGCAATAATGGTCGAGACCGTCAGCCCGACCAGGACCGAGACCCAAAGCCATTCCTCGGCCCCGTTGCGGAGCTGACCTGCCATATCGTTCCCTGCCTGAACCAAGTGCGCTGAACGAGGGTTAACGGAACAGGGTTAAAGGACCGTTAGGCCGTGGACTTCGACTTGGTCGCTCGAGTGAAGATGGGCGGCTTTGGCGCCCTCGTCCGAGCCGTTCGCAATATAGCGGAGAGCGCGGGCGGGCCGCTCGATCATGTCGCCGTCAGACGGAATGAGCCGTTCGCCGCCACGGTGAGGATTCGGTCGCCGATGCTCCTTGTCGGGCCGTGCGGCAGAACCTTCCAGTCATGACGAAGCTTCGCCATGGCAATGCCGAATGCGTGAGATGTCGATCGGCTTCAGCTAAGCAGCGGCAGGTCAGGAGGGGTTGGCTGTGGCAAAGTGGATCGATCGAGGGCTGTCGTTCCTGCTGATTCTCGGCGGAATCGGGCACACCCTTGGAGTCATGAGCTTCTACAAGGACCCGCATACTCTGTTCTGGGCGCTGACCGATAGCGTCCTGATTTTCCTGCTCGCAGCGATTAACCTCCTCCGCACCTGGCAGCCTGACAACAAGCCGCTGGCGATGGTGACGACCTGCGCATCGGCGGCCAACCTCGTGATCACATTTCGCTTCGGCCAGCTCATCGGCGACATCGCCGACTTTCGTGTGATCCTGTTCGCCCTTCTCTCGCTCGGCCTGACGGGATTCAGCCTGCGGGACGCGATTCGGCGTCCCCTAACCTAGCGATAAGCTCAGATGTGGATCGGTTTGCCGGTCACTGCCATCGCCGCTTCCTTCAGCGCTTCCTCGTGCGTCGGGTGAGCATGGCAGGTGTAGGCGATGTCTTCGCTGGTCGCTCCGAACTCCATCGCGAGCGCGGCTTCGCCGATCATCGTCCCGGCGACTGACGCGATGATCCAGACGCCGAGGACCCGGTCGGTCTTGGCGTCGGCGATAACCTTCACGAAGCCGTCGGGCTCGCGGTTGGTCTTGGCGCGGCTATTGGCGAGCATCGGGAACTTGCCGACCTTGACCTCGCCCTCCTTCTTCGCCTCTTCCTCGGTAAGGCCGACGCCGGCGATCTCGGGCATGGTGTAGACGACCGACGGGATCACATTGTGGTTCACGATCCCGGTCTCGCCCGCGATGTTCTCGGCGACCGCGATGCCCTCGTCCTCGGCCTTGTGGGCGAGCATCGGGCCCGGGATCACGTCGCCGATCGCCCAGACGCCAGGCACCTTGGTGCGGAACTCATGGTCGGTTTCGATCTGGCCGCGCTGGTTGGTCTGGAGGCCGGCCTTGTCGAGCGCGAGACCCTCGGTGTTGGGCTTGCGGCCGATGGAGACGAGGACGACGTCCGCCTCGATCGTCTCGGTAGGTCCACCCGCTGCGGGCTCGACCGTCAGAGTCACCGCGTCGCCCTTGCGCTCGGCCTTGGTGACCTTGGTCGAGAGCCGGAACTCGAAGCCCTGCTTCTTGAAGATCTTGTTGGCTTCCTTTCGGACGTCGGCGTCAAAGCCGGGGAGGATCTGGTCGAGGAACTCGACGACCGTCACCTGCGCGCCCAGTCGTCGCCACACCGAACCGAGCTCTAGCCCAATCACGCCGCCGCCGATGACGACCATGCGCTTCGGCACCAGCGGAAGCTCGAGCGCACCCGTGGAATCGACGATCCGCTCCTGATCGATGGTGATTCCCGGAAGCGGAGTCACCGATGAACCCGTGGCGATGACGATGTTCTTGGCGGTCACCTTGCGGTCGCCGACCTGGACGGTGTGCGCGTCGACGAAGCTCGCTCGACCCTTCACCCACTCGACCTTGTTCTTCTTGAACAGGAACTCGATGCCCTGGGTGAGGCCCTTCACCGCTTCGAGGCGCGTCGCGTGCATCTGGCCAAGGTCGAGCTCGACGTTGCCGGGCTTCACTCCCCATTTGGCAAGCGTTCCGTCATTCGCCTCCTCGAAAAGCTCGGAGGCGTGGAGGAGCGCCTTCGACGGGATGCACCCAACGTTGAGGCAAGTGCCGCCAAGAGTTTCGCTGCTCTCGGCGCAGGCGGTCTTCAGGCCAAGCTGAGCGGCGCGGATCGCGGCGACGTAGCCGCCCGGGCCGGCGCCGATCACAAGGACGTCGAAATCGTAATTGTCAGCCATCTCTCTCTTCCGGTTGCCCGGCGACATAGGCGGGCGATGGTGGATTATCTAGGCGGTCAGCCGGGAATGCTTGCCTTGCACTCCTGGAGGATCGGCTTCAGCTGATCTTCCTTGAGGTGCATCTTCTGGGCGACCGAGAAGCGTTGCTTCACTTTGTCCGACGCGCAGGTGCAGAGCCTGCCGGCAAGCTCCGGCGCTATTCCCGACTGGGTCGCCGACGTGACGCAGGACCCGACGAACTTCTCGTGGAAGCTCTTGTCGAAGCTGTAGTCGGACGATGCGTTGCCGTTACCGTTGCCGTTGCTGCCGCAGGCAGCGAGCAGCGCGCATATAGCCAGGGTGGTCAGCCTCTTTGCAAGCATGCGCGACCTTTAGAGATCGATGAGGAGTCGCGTGGGATCCTCGATCGCTTCCTTTACCCGGACGAGGAAGGTCACCGCCTCGCGGCCGTCGATGATACGGTGGTCGTAGGACAGAGCGAGGTACATCATCGGGCGGGCGACGATCTGGCCGTCCTTGACGACCGGCCGCTCCTCGATCCGGTGCATGCCCAGCACCGCCGACTGCGGCGGGTTGATGATCGGCGTCGACAAGAGCGAACCGAACACGCCTCCGTTGGAGATGGTGAAGGTGCCGCCGGTCATCTCGTCGACGGTAAGCGTTCCTTCCTTTGCCTTCTTGCCGTAGGCGGCGATGGTCTTCTCGATCTCGGCGAAGCTCATTCGGTCGGCGTTGCGGACGACCGGAACCACGAGGCCCTTGGGCGCCGAGACCGCGACGGACACGTCGAGATAGTCGTGATAGACGATCTCGTCGCCTTCGAGGCTGGCGTTGACGCTCGGAACGTCCTTCGCCGCGAGCGCGCAGGCCTTCACGAAGAAGGCCATGAAGCCGAGGCGGATTCCGTGCTTCTTCTCGAACAGGTCCTTGTAGCGCGCTCGGGCGTCGATCACCGCCGACATGTCGACGTCGTTGAAGGTCGTCAGCATTGCCGCGCTGTTCTGCGCGTCCTTGAGGCGCTTCGCGATCGTCTGGCGAAGGCGCGACATCTTGACTCGCTCTTCTCTCCGTTCGCCGGCGGAGGCGCCCGGGGCCCAGGCCATGGCTTGGTCGGGAGCGGGCGTTGCCGGCGCTGGCGCTTTAGCCTGCGGCGCCTGGACCCCGGCCTGCGCCGGGGAACTCGACTGCTGCTTCTGCGCCACTGCGGCGGCGATCACGTCATCCTTGGTGAGGCGGCCGTCCTTGCCGGTCCCGCGGATCGTCGTCGGATCGACGTGATATTCGAGGACCGCGCGGCGAACCGCGGGGGACAATGTGGTCACATGTTCGTCGGAGATGGAGGTCTCGCCGGCATTCTCCGCAGGCACTGGCTCCAGAGCGTGCGGAGAACCGCGCAACTGCGGGTTCTCGCCGGCTCCCGCCGGATTGGTGGTCGTGGATTCGGCGCCGGCGACCGCAGGTGACGGGGCCGCGCCCGCGCTCGCATTTTCGTCAATCCTCGCGATCACCGCGCCGACCGCGACATTGTCGCCTTCGTTCGCCAGCTGCTCAGTCAGAACTCCGGCAATCGGCGAGGGCACGTCGACGCTGACTTTGTCGGTTTCCAGGCTGGCGATCGGCTCGTCGGCCTTCACAGCTTCGCCCGGCTTCTTCAGCCACTGCGCAAGCGTGCCTTCAGTGATCGATTCCCCGAGCGCGGGGACTTGGACGTCAGTGGGCATGTCTTCCCTTTATTGTGCCGCGACCGCGGGATCTTCGGCGCGGCTGCTATGGCCGAGTGCCTGCGCAATCAAGGCCGCCTGCTGCGCCGCGTGACGCTTGGCGAGGCCGGTGGCTGGCGACGCCGAGGACTCGCGCCCGGCATATTGCGGCCGCATGCCCTTGAAGCCTGCATCGGTGAGGCATTGCTCGAGCAGGGCCTCGACGAAGAACCATGCCCCGTTGTTCCGCGGCTCCTCTTGCGCCCAGACCAGGTCGGTGAGGTTCGGAATCGCCTTGAGGCGCTTCACCAGAGGCTCCGACGGGAAGGGATAGAGCTGCTCGATGCGGATGATCTCGACGCCGAGGTCGCCAGCCGAGTCCCGCGCTTCCATCAGCTCGTAGGCGAGCTTGCCCGAGCACAGGACGAGCCGTCGAGTCTCGCCTTCTGCCGGAGGATTGAGGTCGGAGACGATCCGGCGGAAGTGACTCTCGCCGGTGAAGTCGGCGACGTTCGACACCGCCAGCTTGTGCCGAAGCAGCGACTTCGGAGTCATCAGCACCAGCGGCTTGCGGAAGCCGCGGCGCATCTGGCGCCTTAGGATGTGGAAGTAGTTTGCCGGAGTCGTGCAGTTAGCGACCTGGATATTGTCCTCGGCGCAGAGCTGCAGATAGCGTTCCAGGCGCGCCGAGCTGTGCTCCGGCCCCTGGCCTTCGAAACCGTGCGGGAGAAGCATGACGAGCCCGCTGGCGCGGAGCCACTTGGCTTCGCCGGCGGCGACGAACTGGTCGATGATGCTTTGCGCCCCATTGGCGAAGTCGCCGAACTGCGCTTCCCACAGGACTAGGCAGCGCGGGTCGGCGAGCGAATAGCCATATTCGAAGCCGAGCACTCCGAATTCACTGAGCGGGCTGTCGCGGACCTCGAAGCGCCCACCCTCGACGTGGCACAGCGGGATATATTTGTCGCCGCTCTGCTGGTCGATCCAGACGGCGTGGCGCTGGCTGAAGGTACCGCGCCCGCTGTCCTGGCCGGAGAGGCGTACGCCGGAACCCTCAGCGATGAGGCTTCCGAAGGCGAGCGCTTCCGCGGTTGCCCAGTCGAAACCTTCGCCGCTGTCGAACATCGCCTTCTTGGCATCGAGGATGCGTTGAAGCGTCTTGTGGATGTGGAAGCCTTCGGGAACGGTCGTAAGAATGGTCCCGAGGTTGCGGACTTCCTCGTCGCTGATCGCCGTATCGATGTTGCGGCGGCCAAGCACGGGCTCTTCGGGCCTCGCCAATCCGGCCCAGCGGCCTTCGAACCAGTCGGCCTTGTTGGGGAGATAGGAGGTCGCGGCCTCGAACTCCTCCTCCAGGTGCGCGACATAGTCGGAGGTCGTCTTGTCGATCCACGCCTGGTCGACCACGCCCTCGGCGAGCAGCTTCTCTGCGTAGATTTCGCTGATCGGCGGGTGCTTCTTGATCGCAGCGTACATGAGAGGCTGGGTGAAGCTCGGCTCGTCGCCCTCGTTGTGGCCGAACCGGCGGTAGCACCACATGTCGATGACGATGTCGCGGTTGAAGGTGGTCCGGAACTCGGTCGCCAGCTTGCAGCAGAAGGTGACCGCTTCCGGATCGTCGCCGTTGACGTGGAGGATCGGGGCCTGGATGCCCTTCGCAACATCGGACGGATAAGGCGACGAACGGCCGAACTGGGG
>DASQYQ010000448.1:0-2375 GCA_035639115.1 Sphingomicrobium sp.
CGACGCTGACCTTTCAGGAGCGACCAACGCCGTCTTCATGGGCAGCTCGGTCGTGGGAGGCTCCGCGAAATTCCTGGTCTGCTCGACCGGCAGGCAAACCCAGCTAGGGACGATAGCGGGCACCCTCAGGCGCACTGCTCCCCCCGCGGCCCTCGAGCGGGGGACATACAGGTTCGGGCTGCTCATCGCCCGGTTGACGATTCTGCTCGCCCTATGCGCTTTGTTTTTCAATCTGCTGCGCCATCATCCTTTGCTCGAATCCTTCCTGTTCGCAGTCGCGCTGGCGGTCGGGCTGACCCCCGAGCTCCTGCCGATGATCGTCTCGGTGACGCTCGCTCGAGGCGCGATTCGGCTGGGCCACAAGCGCGTCATCGTGAAGCGCCTTGCCGCGGTCCATGACCTTGGTGCGATGGACGTCTTGTGCACCGACAAGACCGGAACCCTGACCGAAGCGCGCATCGAGCTCGTCCGGCATGTCGATCTGTCGGGGAAGGAGAGCGAGCACACTTATTTTCTTGCGGCGCTCAACAGCCGCTTCGAGGCCGGGCTAAAGAGCCCGCTCGACGAGGCGATCCTCAAACATTCGCCGACCGCGATCGCGGATAGCTGGCGCAAGATCGACGAGGTGCCCTTCGACTTCGAACGACGTCGAGTCTCGGTCCTGCTTGAAGACCAGGATAAGCGCCTGCTCGTCCTCAAGGGCGCTCCGGAGGACGTGCTTCGGCTTTGCAGCCGCTACGAAAGCTCCAACGGCGCGGTCATCCCGCTCGATGCGCAAGCACTCGAGTTGGCGCGACGCCAATTTGAAGCGCTGGGAGCCGACAGCTTCCGCCTACTTGCTGTCGCGTCGCGGGAAATGCCCACCACCGCCGAGCACGCCTCGGTCAGTGACGAAGCAGGCTTGATCTTCGCCGGCTTCACCGCCTTCCTCGATCCGCCCAAGCAGTCGGCCTCGGCGGCGATCGCCGATCTCGACCGGGCAGGCGTGGCCGTGAAGATCCTCACCGGCGACAATGAACTCGTCACTAGGCATGTCTGCGGCTCTCTTGGCCTCACCATAAGGGCCATGCTGCTTGGAAGCGACGTCGATAGGATGGGCGACGAAGCACTCATGGCGCGGGTCGAGACGACCGATATCTTCTGCCGGGTAACTCCCGCCCAGAAGAACCGCATCATCCTCGCCTTGAAGCGACGCGGCCGGACGGTCGGCTTTCTTGGCGACGGGATCAATGATGCGCCGGCGCTTCACTCGGCCGACGTCGGCATCTCGGTCGACAGCGCAGTCGATGTCGCCAAAGACGCTGCCGACCTGATCCTGCTCGACCAGAACTTAAAGATTGTCGCCGAAGGCGTGCGCGAAGGGCGGCGCACGTTCGGCAACATCATGAAATATGTGATGATGGCAACGAGCTCGAACTTCGGGAACATGTTCTCCATGGCAGGCGCGGCCCTGATCCTGCCATTTCTGCCAATGCTCCCGATCCAGGTGCTTCTGAATAACCTTCTCTATGACATTTCGGAGGTCCCGATCCCCCTCGATCAGGTCGATGACGCTGACCTTGTCAGTCCCCGTCACTGGGATATCAATTTCGTTCGCAACTTCATGCTCGTGCTGGGACCAGTCAGCTCGATCTTCGACTTCCTGACGTTCGGGGTACTCCTGCTCGTCTTCCACGCCGATGCTGCCCTGTTCCACACCGGATGGTTCATCGAGTCGCTCGCGACTCAGACGCTCGTCATCTTTGTCATTCGCACGCGCGGAAGCGCCCTCAAGAGCCGTCCGCACCCAGCGCTGGTGGCATCGTCGGTCGGGATGATCGCGGTGGCGCTGGTCGCGATCTATTCGCCGCTAGGCAGCTTGCTCGGATTCATCAGCCTGCCGCTGACCTTTATGGCCGCGCTCGCCATTCTCACGGCCGCCTATCTGTTCCTGGCGGAAGCCGTGAAGCGCTTTTTCTACCGTCGGCTCGCCAAGCGCTCGACGCGTCTCTCGAAGCCGGCCTTCAACCTTGCCGGAGGCGCTTCACCGCTCCGGGATTATTTAGGCTAAGCCGTGCTCGCCTCAGCGCTCACTGGCCTGCCCCACTGCGGAACTTTACGGATTCAGAAACAGCCCCGGCGGGCCGAAGGCGTCTCGTCACTAGCGCAGGAGAAGACCGTGGCTGGCATTCTCGTCGTCGATTATTCCCGCAGCGGCAACACGCACAAGGTTGCTCAGGCGATCGCTAACGCCTGCGCTGCCGACCTGGAGCAGATTCGGGATGTCAAACCGCGCCGCGGTCTCTGGGGCTGGATCCGATCCGGCAGGGAAGCGATGCGCGCGATCCCCGGCGAAATCCGGCCAGCCAAGCACGATCCCGCGAATTACGATCTCG
>DASQYQ010000449.1:0-2855 GCA_035639115.1 Sphingomicrobium sp.
AATCCGCGCGGGGAGTTCTATACGCCGGAGAACATCCAGGAGCGCCTGGCGCTGCGCAACTACCTGGAGGGGCTGCGTGCGGCGGGAGAGCGCACGGGCGGACCGGCGGCGTTGGACAGCACGGACCGGAAGCGCTTTGCCGATCAGCTGGACCGCTTCCTCGCCAGGAAGAAGGGGTAAAGGCAAACGGGGTCCCCGCCCCCGACTAAAGCACTCGGGGGTGACGTTCCTGCGCGGGGACGACAGCGGCGCTCTTTCCGATTCTTCCTAGCGGACTTCGAGCAGCTCGACTTCCAAGACGAGGGTTGCCTGAGGCGGAATGACGCCGCCGCAGCCGTGCTCGCCGTAAGCGAGCGCGGGCGGGATGACGAGCTTCCGCTTGCCGCCGACCCTCATGCCGGGAATGCCCTCGTCCCAGCCCTTGATGACGTCGCCCGCGCCGAGCGCGAAGTCGAGCGGGTCGCGGCGGGCGCGGCTCGAGTCGAACTGCTGGCCGCTCTCGAGCCAGCCGACGTAGTGCACGAGCACGTCGCTGCCGGGTTCCGCCGCGTCGCCTTTGCCGATGACCAGGTCTTCCTTAACAAGGACGTTCGAGATTTCGTTCAATTCCATGGTCAGGCTCCTTCGAGAGACGACGCATCCCGTCCGGGCGTCGAGACGCTCGTGATGTTTCCCGGGATGAAGCGAAGCGGAAAGCCGCGGCTTCTTGCATGCCGCGGATGCTGCAAAAGCAGCGAGCTACGCAGTCTACGCGCATTACCGCCTGCTGGCGAGCGCGGCGCTCGCTGAGACAGGCAAATTCGGGGTCAGGACCCCGAGAAGCTGAACCAGGAAGATTCGGGTCCTGACCCCATCGGCTAAATGGCGACTATCACCACTTAGCCGCAAGCGATGCGTGGCGGCTATTTCTTGCCGAACATGCTGCCGAGCTTCTGGGCGGCTTCCGAGAGCCCGCCCGCCGTTCCTCCGTCGCCGGAGACGACCTTGTCGAGCTGCGAGCCGATCGGGCCGGGGAGGTGCTCCTTCAGGTAGCCGACTACCGTGTCGATCGCCGCTTCGGCCTTCTCGGGCGGGATGCCGACGCGTTGCGAGATTTGCTGGATGAGCTGCTGATGCATGGTTACCTCCGTGAGAAAAACGAGTCCTGCCGCTGCAGGGATCGTTCCCGGCTCAGCGGGCGCGGACTTCGTCCTTCGCCTTGCGCTTCAGATCCGCGCCATGCGCGCGCTTGTAGGTCTGGATGTCCTTGAACCTGCCATTCGCGTCGCGGACAGCGTAAAGCTTCGTTCCGGTCGAGCTGCGATGGGTCGTGCGGCGGGCTTTGCTCATGACTTCCTCGGCTGGGGAGTGTCGATCGAAGAAGCCAAGCATCGTCCATCGCCCGCTTCGCATCTTGATCTGCCTCAACGGGCGGGCGATTGCCATTGGCTGATGTCGGTGCAGTGGAAGCTGGAATTGCCGTCGTCGATGGATCTATTTCGGGCGTTCAGCTGCTGCGGGCATGAAGGCTTCTTAGCGAGACGGCGGGACTACCCGCGTAGTTCAAGCAAGACTCAATCAGGACAGCTTCGTAGTCAACGCGCATCTCGCCGTCGCGTTGGGGTTCGATATGGAGGCCGGACGTCCGGATTATCCAAGATCTGAGATAATCGGCATGAAGCCGGTGGTGTGGCTCGGAGATAGCCTTGCCAGAGTGCGAAGCTTCGCGCCGGAAGCCAGGCGGCGCGCCGGCCAGGAATTGAGGCGGATTCAGGCGGGTCGGTTGCCGATCGATTGGAAATCGATGCCGGGCATCGGCCTCGGCGTCAACGAGCTTCGTGTGCGGGCGGGCGGCGCGTATCGCGTGATCTACCTGGCGAAGTTCGCGGAGGCGGTTTACGTGCTGCATGTTTTTGAGAAGAAATCACGCAAGACGGGCCGGCTCGACGTGGAGTTGGCAAGGCAGCGCTATAGGGCTTTACTGAGGGAACGAGACTGATGGCGCGCAAGCTGAAGCGCACAAGAGGTAGCGACAACATCTTCGCGGATCTGGGGTTCTCGCCGGGCGAGGCCGAGAACCTGAAGATGCGCTCGGACCTCATGATCGGAATCGAAATGTTCTACCGGGAGAGCGGGCTTACCCAGGCGCAGGCCGCGAAGCGACTCGGCATCAGCCAGCCTCGGCTCAACGCGCTACTGAAAAGCAGAATCGATCAGTTCAGCCTCGACGCGCTCGTGAATATCGCGAACCGCGCGGGGCTGAACGTCCGCCTTGTCATCCGGAAGGCGGCCTGAGAGCGGGGCGTAGCCCTGGATGCCGCGCAGCCCCTGGAGCCGGCGCTCGATACGCGCGCCGCGCAACGCATCCTGACCACCGCGCTCAAGCTCTTGCCCTGCGCCTTCGTCAGAGCTTCGGCGTCCCGGGCGAGCTCGGCCGGGAGAAAGATGGTCTTCTTGACCGTAGCGCTCATGGGGTAATCCGTTCTTGCTGTGAACAAATCATAGCAGCGAGATTCTCACCACCGAGCCCGGGCAACGAACCAGATCATCAGCGCGGCGCTCGCAAGCATTCCCGTCGCCACTACTCCGAAGATGGCAGAGAGCGATGCAACGAGTGCGCCGCCAAAGACCACGATGACGAGGCGCATGGTGCCAGCGAGCACCGGCCGAAACATTTGCCCCGCCCCCTGCGAGGCGAAGTAGAGCCCGATGCCCGCGCCCAGCAGCGGATAGAAAGGCGCCACGATGCGGAGATAGGTCGAGCCGGCGTCGAGCACCGCCGGGTCGCTGCTGAAGTTGCCCACCCACGCGAGCGGGAAGAGGGCGGCGACGGCGCCGATCACCAGGCAGATGGCGGCGGAGAGGGCGGTGCCGAC
>DASQYQ010000450.1:0-2426 GCA_035639115.1 Sphingomicrobium sp.
GGCGCTATCGAGTGAAGTACCTATTCGCCGCGGTGGGTGACGCTGGGAAGCGCCTAGTTCGTCTCGGGCGGCAGCTGGATTTCCGAAGCGTCCGCCGCACGTTCTTCCTGCTCGATCCGGCCGGCCTCCGCGTCCAGCTCGTCGGCAATGTCCCGGAGCATCATTCGATCGGCTTCGGTGCGCGCGTTCTGGGCGAGCGAGCGGCAATCGCTGGCGCGGTCTCGGAATTTCTTCGCGTCTGACATGGCGCCGTTAATTCTCGACTGCGGCTGTCGTTCCAAGGAAGGTCGAGCGACTCCCGCGAATAGGCATTTTCCTATTGCGCTATAGGAACAAATAGGGAACAGAGAAGACTGCCTTCGTGCTTCGGAGTCGCCTGTCATGCTCGTCTTCACCCCCGCCATGCTGATCGCCGTCGCGGCTCTGATCAGCAGCCTGTCCGCTTTCGTCTGGTCGGTCCGCCGGAAGCCCTGATTCAGCCGCCGAGCTCGCGAGTCATTTCGATCATCGTTCGACGGAAGCCCGCACGGTCGAACATCGCCTGCGCGGGATGATTCTTCTCCGCAGTGAAGAGTAGCGTCCGCGGAGCGCCGCGCTCCTTCAATGCTTCGAGGGCGGAATTGAGAAGGGCGGTTCCAATTCCCTCGAGGCGATGGTCCGGATCGACGACCAAGTCGTAGAGCACTCCGGCTGGCCCGCGCAGGGCCATGTAATCGTTCCCCTCCATGCCGGCATAGGCATAGCCGACCACTTCACCGGCGCGCTCCGCGACCAGGACGACCATCTCGGGCTTGGCGATCTGCGAGACGAGGAATTGGCCGTAGCGCTCCGGCAGCTGAGGAACCGGAGCGATGAACCGCCGCGGGTCGAACTCGTGATGCTCGGCAACCAGCATCGCCCCGAGCCGTCCCACCGCCGCTTGATCATCGGGACTGGCGGCGCGGACCTTGAACTCTGAGCTCATCGGGGGCGCTTGTCGCAGTGGCGGGGGGCGCACGCAAGAACGGCGTTAACCAACTCCGATGACCATAGCTTAGCCTCTCTCAAGCCAAGGTACGGGGCAATGGTCCGGGCACCTTACCTTGTCGCCGCGGCGGCGTTCGCGACCGCCGTCCCCGCATCGGCTCAACAGCTCGACGGCGCGACCGGCGCTCTCGCCCAGCGGTTGCTCGCCGCCCACAACCGCGAGCGCGCGCTCGTGGGTGCTCCGCCGCTTCAGTGGGACCCGCAGCTTGCTGCCGATGCGGCCTCCTACGGCCCGACGCTCGCGAGCCTGGGACACCTCGTCCATTCGCCGCGGGACACTCGGCCCGGCGAACGCGAGAACCTCGCCATGGCCTGGCACGCAACGCTCAGCCCCGAGCAGCTGGTCGAGATGTGGAGTCGGGAGAAGCTCCTGCTGGAACCCGGCCTTTTCCCCGATGTGAGCCGGACCGGACAGTGGCAGGATGTCGCCCATTATACGCAGATGGTATGGCCGACGACGACGCATGTCGGCTGCGCGATCTATGCAGCCGACTGGGACTATCTCATCTGCCGCTACTCGCCGCCCGGAAACAAGGACGGCAAGCCGGTATTCGTCCAGGCGGCCGCAACCGCCGCGAGCACTGGATCGAGATAGACGAAGCTAATGGCGGTCAATTCGCTCGAGGGGGTACGAATTCCCCTCCACAAGCAAGGACTTGTTAGAGTATTGGCGCGAGATTCCTCCTTCTGACAGGGGTTGGGGCAATGCAACGGTGGGGACATTTGCTGGCGGCAGCAGCGATCGGGATCGCAGCGCCGGCCTTCGCACAGGATGCGGACGTTGCTCCGGTCGCGGCTCCCAAGCCGCTTCCAGCAGCTCCGGTCGTCCTCGTCGACAATGACGTTTCGCCCTTTTACGCGGCTCACCCGGGAACGCTCCTGTGGCTGCGGAATGACGACACCAAGGCGGCGGCATCGAAGCTCGTCACCATCCTGAAGCGCGCGCCGATCGACGGCCTCGCCGATGGGCCGACGCTGGCCTCCTCCGTCGAAGCGGCTCTCGGCGCCGGCACTCCGGCGGACGATCAGGTGATCTCGACGGCATGGGTCCGGTACGTCCAGGCGCTTCGCAAACCCGTGGGCGGCGTCAGCTTCGGAGATCCGTCGCTTCAGCTCCGTCCCCCCTCCGCAACCGACGTGTTGCTGACCACCCTCAACGCGCCTTCGCTCGCCGCGCACGTCGACGCCGTCGCGAGCGTGAACCCCTTCTATTCCGCCCTTCGTGATGACGCGATCGCAGCGGGGCAGCAGGACGATCCCCATGTGCGCGCCACGCTCGACCGGCTGCGACTGGTTCCGGCAAAGGGCCGGGCGATCCTGGTCGACGCCGCCAACGCCCAGCTGATGGAGCTCGAGGACGGCAAGGTCGTCGACACGATGAAGGTGATCGTCGGCAAGCC
>DASQYQ010000451.1:0-4119 GCA_035639115.1 Sphingomicrobium sp.
GAAGTGCCGCTCGGCGAGGATTGCCGCGACTGGGCGCAGAAGCTTACCGCTCACGAGCGCAACCTGCTCACCCAAATCTTCCGTTTCTTCACCCAGGCCGACGTCGAGGTGCAGGACTGCTACCACGACAAATACGGCCGAGTGTTCAAGCCGACCGAGATCAAGATGATGCTGACCGCCTTCTCCAACATGGAGACGGTGCACATCGCGGCCTACAGCCACCTCCTCGACACGATCGGAATGCCGGAGAGCGAGTACAGCGCCTTCCTCCAGTACAAGGAGATGAAGGACAAGCATGATTACCTTCAGCAGTTCGGCGTCGATACCGACGAGGACATCGCCAAGACGCTCGCCATGTTCGGCGGCTTCACCGAAGGGCTTCAGCTCTTCGCCAGTTTCGCGATGCTGATGAACTTCCCGCGCTTCAACAAGATGAAGGGCATGGGCCAGATCATCAGCTGGTCGGTCCGCGACGAGAGCCTCCATTGCGAGGCGATCATCAAGCTCTTCCACAGCTTCGTGAAGGAGCGGCAGTGCCTGACGAAGGACGTCAAGGAATCCATCATCGACCAGTGCCAGAAGACGGTGCGGCTTGAGGATGCGTTCATCGACCTCGCGTTCGAGATGGGGCCGGTCAACGGAATGAGCCCCAAGGAGATCAAGAAGTATATCCGCTACATCGCAGACTGGCGCCTGGGCCAGCTCGGCTTCGCGCCCGTCTACATGGTCGACGAGCACCCCCTCCCATGGCTCGCCCCGCTCCTCAACGGAGTCGAGCACGCCAACTTCTTCGAGACGAGGGCGACGGAATATTCGAAGGCCGCGACGCGCGGAAACTGGAACGAGGTGTGGGATAACTTCGACCGCCGGATGAAGGCGAAGGCCGACGCTGCGGCGAACGATGCGGCGAGCGGCAGCGACGGGCCGGATATGTTCGAGGCGGCTGGTGTGGCTGCGGAGTAGAAGAGTCTCCGTGCCAAGGTTGGGCACGGCGATTCCCGCCAGTCGAAGTTTCGTTCAAGCCTAGGCGCCGAGTTGAGGCGCAAAGTCTGAACATGTTCATTTTGCACCTCTGGCATGGAGGGTCGGCGCAGATTCTTGCGCTAAGGCTGTTTGTCCAAACTCACAGGCTAAACCTCCGCCCGAGCGCGCATCGCTTGCGCGAACTTTGCAGTGTCGACGAATTGAGTGCCTCGGCAGATCCTGCCTTGGTCGTCAAATTCCCAGAGGTCGAACATCAAAGTGTCGAACGGCTCGCTTCCGGGCACTGCTGCAGTCGTCTTCCAGATGATCGCGACCTCGTTGCCCTCCGCTACTGCCTTCACCCGCTCGAGCTCGCGGAGCTCAAGCGTGTCGAACAACCGCCGCGCGGCGTGGTGGACGTTGGTGCCCTCGCCCGATCCCGGCAGCGCCGACACGATGGATTCGTCGCCCGCCAGAACGAACACCGCATCCTTGGCGACGATCGGCTCCAGCGCCGCGAAATCCCCGCTTCGCCGCGCCGCATAAGCCGCTTCGACTTTCGCCACCATCTCATCGCGCTGCATGGGCCGCCTCCTCCAACACTGGATCGAACAGGCACCTTCCCGCGCGCCGTTTAACAGCAATCGGGATCGGCACCTACGCACTGTCGCGCGGGAAGAGGGCGGCGGTCCCGACGGCGCCGCCATCGACCTGCGCTGGCCGACCAAGGGTCGACAGGCCGAAAAGAGCATCGACAAGCTGGCCACGTGGGACGACGCCTGCGTCGTCACTCCGGAACCGGCCAGCACGAGCGACTGAGCCCTCGAACCGCGACCGCTTCAGCTAGGCATGGGGCGGCCTAGCGACACGGACCGTGATGGACCGCTTCTTCCAGTCGGTGATCCGCACCCGCTCGACGGAGGCGGCTGCGCTGAACGATCCGCCGAAGTGCGGGCAACCGACCGCATGGCCCGAGGCGCGACTGCTTCGGAGAATTAGCCTCAAGAGCTTTGAGCTTTCCCCGGACTCTATCAGGGTCAGCCTGCGGTTCTTCTCCCTGAGCCGGTAATTGCCGCCCACGTGTAGCTGCTTGCCCTCGCCCACGTGGCTCGCGGTGACGCCGTAGAACGGCGGCTTGCTGTTTCCGGCAGACGGGCAAGTCGACGGCCTCGGCACCGCCTGCACTCCGGCCGAACCGATCGCCGCCGTTCCGGCCGCCAGGAGAATCAAAGCTGCTTTCCGCATGATCGTGCCTCCTTGCAGCTCGTCTGAGCGGCGAGGAGGCTCGCAGCCATCGGTGAAATTACTTATTTCCGTGGTTCAGCAGGGCTGCGAAAACATATCCGCCACGGAAGCTTGCGAGCTTCCGCGACAGGGGCCGGGAGTGACGGAAGTTGCTCTCGGCCCTACTGCAACGAGCGCCTGGAAACGGAGCTTCCGATGCCCGATCTTACCGCTGCCAGGGCCCGCCTCGAAGCCGCTCTGGCCGAGCTCGAAAACCGGCTCGCGAACCTCGCCCACGACCTCTACGAGCCTCCGAACCCGGATTGGGAAGAGCAGGCGATCGAGGTCGAGGACGACGAAGCGCTGGAGCAGCAGGCTGCGCTGGTCCAGAAGGAAATCGCGTCGGTCAGGCGGGCGCTCGGGCGAGTCGAGGACGGAAGCTACGGCGCATGCGTCCGCTGCGGCGAGGACATTGCGCCCGGACGCCTCGAAGCGCGTCCCGAGGCAGCACTCTGCATCAGCTGCGCCCGGTCGGCAATTTAAAGCGGGGTCCTAAGCCGGCTGCGCCGCCGCTGCTGCGACCGGCACGGTCGGTTGCTTGCCCGCTTCCCAGCCCGCCCAGCTCGTCGCCGCGCCAATTGCGAAGCCCATCAGCCAGATCGGGGTGCCCGGCGCATGGCCGATGAAAAGGTCGAGCCGCTTCAGCACCGGGAATTCGCTCGCAAAGGCCAATGCCATCACCTCGACGATGATGAGGCCTCCGGTCACGAGGAAGGGCTTGGCGCGGTCGCGCACCCGCCACCAGATGAAGCCGATGATCACGAGCTCGATCGCGCACGACAAGAGAATCGTTTGCATGACTCGCGGGAAATCCGCGGGCCCGTGCACCTGAAACCGGGGAATGTATAACCCCATGACGCGGCTGAATGGCGATTCGAACAGGATCAGCGGCGTCGACAGCATGTAACCCGCGTGCACCCACACCTTCCGCCGGTATTTGAGCGCTCGGTAGTAGACGGTCACATAAGCGACGATCGCGACCACGGTCCCGATCATGAACCCGGGTCCATAGAGGAGGTTGACGGGGTCTCCGGCGACGAAATCCTGTCCCTGCCGGCTGATGATCGCCGCCAGGCCGCCGGTGAGGAAGGGAAAGAGGAACAGGCTTGCCTTGCCGACCGATCGGTGGAGGGGAAGCTGCTTCTTGTGCTGCGCGGTCCAGCTTTGCGTCGTGACGGTCAGCACCCACAGGCTCGCCGCGACCCCATGGGCGTGAAACTGCCAGGGGACGTTGGTCGCGACGGCGAAATAGCTCGGCCAGAAGCCAAGGATCAGAATGCCGATGACGCCCAGCATGTAATAAGGCGCGTTGCGATAGGGCATGGTTCAAGTCCCCCGACTTCCCGGCGGCGACGCATAGCATGGCAAAGTCGTTAAGACGACATTGGGCGCCGCCCTAAGCGCCCGAGCCAACCATCCCGCGCCCACCCTACAGCGGCGGTCCGGACTTGCCGTTCAACCTCGGATGAAAGGAGCCGGCCGTTGCCGCGGCCTCCGCGGCCTCTTCATATTGGTCCGCGAGCTTGCGGAGGGAATCGATGGCTCGGGGATCGTCGGTCGAAGCGGCCAAACGGCGGCACTTTGCAGCCATCTCACGGAAGTGAGCCTCGTTCTGAACTTCCCTCATGAACAATAGCATAGCCGTCCGAGCGGCGTCGGCCCCTAACCTACATCAATGTAAATAGTGTCTTGGAGCGGCCGCCGTTCGGGTCTTTCGGATTCAGTGTCCGAGGATCTCGCCGAGATCGATGACCGCGGCGCTGATCGCGAGCGCGAAGAAGGTGATTCCGATCGCGGCGAGCCTGATCTCCCACTCGCGCGTGGCCCACCAGGGAATTCGTCGAAGATTCTCCGCATTGTCGGCAAGCGCGG
>DASQYQ010000452.1:0-5759 GCA_035639115.1 Sphingomicrobium sp.
ACTCCTCGCCTCGCCCGCCGGCTCGCGCCCCGAGAACCGCGTCCAGGAAATCTCTGCCCAAACCCGCGGCCTGAAGGCGCTGGCGAAGGAGTTGAACGTTCCGGTCGTCGCGCTGTCGCAGCTGTCGCGCGCGGTCGAGCAGCGCGAGGACAAGCGGCCGCAGCTGTCGGACCTCCGTGAATCGGGCTCGATCGAGCAGGACGCCGACATCGTGCTCTTCATCTACCGCGAGGATTATTACCTGCTCGCCAAGCAACCGGCGGACGACCATCCGGATTTCGCGGCCTGGCAAGACGAAATGGCCCGCGCCTACGGCCGTGCCGAGGTGATTGTAGCAAAGCAGCGCCACGGCGCGACGGGGAAGGTCCCGCTGAGGTTCGACAGCCGAATCACGAAGTTCAGCGACTTCGTGGGCGAAAGTTACTTGCCCGAGATGCGCGGATAGCCGCCTGCGGCTCTGGGGAGGGGGGATGAGGGCGCCGGCAGGGACCGGCGCCCTCAGTCGTTCTACGGACCGATATCGCCGCTCTGCCGGACCGGAGCCCACTGGACGCCGCGAACGAGACCGAGTGCCGCGGCCAGATTGTCGTCCCAGCTGTAGACGTCCGGCCGGAACTGAAGCTTTGTGCCGTCCCAGAATGCCGTGTGATAGAGCAGCCGCACCGGGATCTGGCTCTTGAGCTTGACCCACGCCTCCTGCTGGCCGGCCATCGCCTTCTGGAATTGGTCGTTCACGCCTTCCTCGGTGGAGATGGCATTCGCGAAGGCGACAGCATCCTGCACACGTACGCAGCCGTGGCTTCGATGTCGCTCGGGAAGGCCGAATAGTGCCTTCGCCGGCGTGTCGTGCAGGTAGATCTGCTGCTTGTCGTCCATGTCGAACTTCACGATTCCGAGCGAGTTCTTCGGGCCGGAGTCCTGGACGTAATGCCCGTTCTCCATCGTGAAATTGTTCTCCTGCAGCCAGCTCTGGCCTTTGTCAGCGATCTCCTTTTCAGCGATCGAGTCCGGAACGCGCCATTTGGGATAGGCGACAAGGTTCACGATCGGCGCCTGGAGCTGCGGTGTCTGCTTGTCGGGCTCTCCGGCGACAACCTCGCGGCGGTCCATGTGCTGGCCGTCACGCCAGTAATCCAGGATCGTTGCGGCGGTGTTGACGTCGATGCGCGTTTTCGGCGGGTCGCGCTCCAGCCACCGGAGACGCTCCATCGCGATCGCACACAAGCGGGCAAGGCCTGCGGGTCCCATGTTGAGCGCGGCAAGCGTGTTCCCGCCGACGATGCCATCGGTTTTCAGTCCGAAATCGCTCTGGAGGTGCTTCACTGCGGCGAAGAGTTCCGGCGAGTAGCTGCTCGAAGCTTTGACGGCGGGTCCCTGCTGGTTCGGCTGTCCCTGCGGAGCATTAAGATAGCCCATCGCCGTTAGCGCAGCAGAAAGCGCAGCGACTCGACCATCATGGCTCTTCGGATCAATCGGCTTGCCGGCGGGCACCGGCTGGAAGTTGGTGCTCGCCGCAAGTTTCAGGAATTTGAGGTGGGCCTGGCTGAGCGCCTTATATTCGTCTGTCTGCGGCGGGAGCGAAGCGAACCAGCTCGTCAGGTCTCCCTTTTGCATTGCCTCCTGGAAGCCCTGGCGAACGTCTCCCGACGGCCGCGGGATCGTATATACCGGGTAGATCTTCGTCGGGTCCGCGTAGCCGTGAGCGAGTGCTTCGGCGTACTTCAGTGCAGCTTGGGTGAGCGCCGGTCCATCCTCATTTCCTTTAAGGAAGAGGTCGGGCTTGAGCCCATTCGCTGGCGCATTCGCGATGACATCGCGGAGCTGCTTCTCGAGCTTATTGTTCCATTGCACTTGGACGGACTCGCCAGGCGCAGCGGTGTTTGAAGTGGATTGATTGGAGCTATTTGCGCCCTGAGAGCAGGCGGAGATAGCGACGGTGCACAGGGCAAGGCCAACGGCCGTGCCGATCCATTTGCTTTTTGTCACGGGCGCTTGAACGCCGCGACCGCCGAAAGAGATGCATGGCTGTTCGTCGCGCTTCGTGAGTGGAGCGTCAGTCCTCTTGCATGTTGGGGTCGCGGAGGCCTTCCCCGATCGTGGCTCGGGCGCGATCAGCTTCGTTGCTGGTGACCGGATAGGCGCAATAGTCGGCCGCGTAGAAAGCGCTTGGCCGGTGATTTCCGGAAATGCCGACTCCGCCGAACGGCGCGTTCGAAGGGGCGCCGTTGGTCGGCTTGTTCCAGTTGATCACGCCGGCCCGAACGTTGGCCCAGAATTTGTCGTACATTTCGGGGCTGCCGCCGATAAGGCTGGCGGCGAGTCCGAAGCGCGTGTTGTTCGCTTGATCGATCGCGGCGTCGAAACCCTTGACCCGGATGACCTGAAGCACCGGTCCGAAAATCTCTTCGTCGGACTTGTCCCTCACTTCCGTCACATCAATCACAGCGGGTGTCAGGAAAGGCCGCTCTGCCGACGGCCGGTCGAGGTGCCGCAACGGCTTCCCGCCCTTCATCATGAGGTCGAGCCATTGTTCCTGCACATGGTCGGCCGCGGCGTTGTCGATGACCGGCCCCATGAACGGCTGCGGATCGGCGAAAGGCTGGTCGACGATGAGTCGGTCGAGCAGCTTGCCGATCGCCGTCAGAAGCGGTCCTTCCTGGCCGTCCTCCACGATCAGACGTCGGGCAGCGGTGCACCGCTGCCCGGCAGTCAGATATGCGGACTGAACGGCGATCACCGCCGCCGCGTCGATGTCCTTCGCATCCCAGACTACGAGAGGGTTGTTGCCGCCTAGCTCGAGTGCGAGGATCTTCTGCGGCGTTTCGGCGAACTGCTTGTGAAGCGATGCACCGGCGCGCGCCGAGCCGGTAAACAGCAGCCCGTCGATCCCGGGCTGGCCCGCAACCGCACGGCCTTCGTCCGGGCCGCCGATGAGCAGCCGAACGACCCCTTCCGGAATCTTGGCCTCGTGGAAGCACCGGACGAGGAACTCGCCGGTCGCGGGGGTCTTCTCCGACGGCTTGAAGACCACGGCGTTGCCGGCGATCAGGGCCGGGACGATGTGCCCATTCGGGAGGTGCGCAGGAAAATTGTAGGGACCGAGCACCGCCAGCACGCCGTGCGGCTTGTGGCGCACGGCGACGCGATTGCCGAGCGCGGCTTCCATCTTCCGCGTCGGCGTTCGCTCCGCATAGGCTTCGATCGAGATCTGAACCTTGTTGACGACGGCGCCGACCTCGGACTTCGCTTCCCACAGCGGTTTTCCTGTTTCGCGCGCGATCAGCTCGGCGAATTCGCTTTCCTTTGTCCGCACGACATTGGCGAAGCGGCGCACGGCCTCGATGCGATAGGCGTGAGAATGCGCAGCCCAGGCCGGCCATGCCATGCGCGCAATCGCCACTTCCGCGGCTGCATCGCCGATTGGCCCGGACCAGACAAGATCTCCGGTCGCGGGATTCGTCGAAGTCAGCGTGTCCGACACTGCACCGCGCTCGGCCGCGCTCGCTGCTTCGTCAAGCTGCTGGTGCATCTTGGTCCATTGCCTCGCCCATTCGTCGAACGGCTGTAATCTTCTCCTCGAACGGCCGCCAGTCGTCGTGATCGACAATCGCCGACCAGATCGCCTCCACCTCCTCGATGTGCATCGAACAGGGCTGAGGGTCGGCCCAGTAAGGATGCGATTGCGGTCGTTCGCGGTCGGTGAGTAGGCGCGCCAGCTCGCGGAATTCCTCGCCAGGGTAAGCTTCCCGCCCGGGATCGCGCCCACCGCGCCAGTCGAAGAAAACGTGGTCGATCGTCGCTGCTCGGCTCGCAAGCGCTTTTATCAGGGCGGCGGCGATCTCGCGATCGTTCTCGCGCGGTGCAACGCCCAGCCGCCAGAGCATCGAGCGCGTTAGCGCTTGCTCAAAGCGGTCGGGCCAGCCGGCGAGGATTTCCGATAACTCAGGAGCCTCTGCAACCAATGACAGGCACCCGCCGAGTTGCGAGAGGTCCCACTGAATCGCCTCCGGCTGACGTGCGAAAGCGTAGAGGCCGTAGTGATCGAAATAGGCAGCCGTGAAGTCCGCGTCCCAATAAGGGGTGAAGCGCCATGGGCCGTAGTCGAAGCTCTCGCCCGTAATGTTGACATTGTCGCTGTTGAGCACGCCGTGAACAAACCCTGCGGCGAGATAGGACGCAGCGAGCGTGGCGGTCGCGCCGCTCACGAGATCGAAAAAGCGAAGCGCATTCTCGTTGGCATCACCGGTCGGCTGCTCGGAATAGAGGCTCGCGAGACAGTAGCGGACGAGCGTCTCGATGTTCTCGACTTGGCCTAGGAAGGCGAGGCGCTGAAAGGTGCCGATGCGGATGTGACCGTGGCTGAGGCGGGTAAGCACCGACGAGCGGGTTGGCGAGGGCTCATCGCCGCGCTCGAGCGGTTCACCCGTTTCAAACAAGGCGAAGCTCTTCGACGTGTTTACTCCGAGTGCTTCCAGCATCTCGGTTGCGAGAACTTCGCGCATACCGCCCTTCAGCGTCAGCCTGCCGTCGGCATGTCTACTATATGGTGTTTGTCCCGAACCCTTGGTGCCGAGGTCGAGCAGCCGGTTCCGAGTGTCGCGAAGTTGTGCGAAGGTGAACCCGCGGCCGTCGCCGATCTCGGGATTGTACACGCGGAACTGATGCCCGTGGTAGCGCAGGGCGACCGGTTCCTGGAGATTGTCGGGCAGCGGCTCGAAGCGGCAGAAATGCGCCGCCCACCGATCGCTATCGAGCTCAAGTCCGACTTGCTCCGCCCATCGCCGGTTGAGAAATCGGGCCCTGCATTCGGGGAAGGGCGCGGGCTCGACGACATCGAAGTAATCGGGCCCAAGCGCGAGAATGCGGGGATCGGGCCGATAATAATTCATCGCACCTGAATTGGCGTGCCTGCGTCGTGGTTCCAAGCCTAGGCGACGAGCTTTCGAAGCTTGGCGATAGAGTCTGGATCCGGATCCTCCGGAGCAATCGTCGTGACGAATTGGCCGTTGCGATCGAACAGCAGGACGATCGCACTATGCATCATTTCCTTGCCCGGCATCGGGCGAGGCGATGGCTCGGCGTAGATTCCGTACTGCTTCTTCACCTGGTCGACCTGGCCCGGCGATCCGGTCAGACCGATAATCGGTGAGTTGAACAGGGCCGCATACTGGCCGACCTGCTTCGGGCCGTCGTTCTTCGGATCGATGGTGACGAAGACGATATTGTAAGTGTCGGGCCCGCCGATCTCCTTGCGCAGCCTGACCATGCGGGAGAGAGTCGTCGGACAAACGTCTCCGCAGCGCGTGAAACCGAAGTACATGACGTACGGCTTCCCGATCAGCTTCTCGCTCGAGAAGGGCTTGCCATCGGCCCCGACCAGCGTGAACGGGCCGCCGAAGCTCGATTTCGCAGGTATAGTCGCGCTGTGATCGGCCCGGGTGCCGATCCTCGGAATGAGCAGCAATGCCGCCGTTCCAATGATAGCCAGGGCGATGAGCGCCCACAGCAGCAGGCGCACGCGCCTCAGTCTGGATTTGGGAGGTGATTCCTCGGTCACGGCTTGGTTGGGCCCCTAAAGCAGATGTGCGCCGCGTCAAAGTGAAGGCAGGTCCGAAAAACTGGCACGGGCTTTGCAGCGTCAAGAACGATGAGAGGGCGCAGTTATGAATGGTTCGGAAGCGGCGGGCTGCCTAGCGGTGTCCGGATGCGGACAGCTGCCGTTCACGAGCGGACAGTCAGCGTAAATGGAGGCCCGAGCC
>DASQYQ010000453.1:0-2797 GCA_035639115.1 Sphingomicrobium sp.
GTCCAGCTCGCGCGCATCGCGGAGACGCAGCGAGTCCCTCCGAAATATCTCGAGCTGATCATGCTCGATCTTAAGAAAGCGGGACTTGTGAAGAGCGCCCGAGGGCCAAAGGGAGGCTACAAGCTATCCCGGCCCGCCGAGCAGATTTCGTTCGGCGAGATCGTGCGCACGATGGAGGGGCCGATCGCGCTCGTCTCCTGCGCAAGCGTCAATTTCTACGCTCCGTGCGGCGACTGCCACGACGAAGCGACCTGCGCGATCAGGCGCGCCTTCGCGGTCCTCCGCGACCAGAGCACGCAAGTGCTGGACTCGATCTCGCTCGCCGAGGGCGCGCAATGGGAGGAACGCCTAGGCGTCGATAAATAGTCGGTTGTTTTGAGGGGCAGCCGCTACGCGCCACCTCCGGCGTGATCGGACGCTACTCGCGCCAGGCCGGCCGGCTGCCCTGAACTCGCCCTATTGAGGCGTGGACGCGCTGTCCTGATCCTTGGCGACTTTTGCAGCCTTTGCGTCCTTGGCCTTCTTTTCGTCCTTCTTCGCTTTAGCATGCGCAGCAGCGATCTTGTCCGAGCTGCTTGAATCATCGGCGGCCGCCTGATCGCCGTCCTTTGCCTGAGCCGCGGCGGCCGAGTCATTGGTCGGAGCAGTCGCCGCCGGCTGGCTCTGCGTCGTACCGGACGGTTGCGCCATCTGAGCGACCGCGGCGGCCGAGCCGGCCATCAACGTGGCCCCGAAGAGTAGGAACGTCATTTTCATTGGAGGTCCTTTCCTCGCCGTTTCGATTTTGCCGAACAGGCAGGGAGCGGGACTGGGCGGACCGGAGACGGTTCCGATTAACCGCGATGTTGTCGCTAAGCTGTGCTTGTGGAGGGTTTGACGCTGTCGTTAGCGGTACAAGCCGATTTGCCGGTCGCCGGCCGGAGCCAGAGCTTGCGTCGACTTCTTTACAGCGTCGGGAGAGTGACGATGCGGGACCGCTTCAGGCTGCGCCAGCGCAGCGGTTGGAATCGCCACGAGAAGCGCGAGCATGACGTCGCCGACGAACTGGCGGTCGACCATATTCAACTCCATCCAACCACGCGGAGCGAGCCCGCGCACTTGGCCCTTCGACGCGTGAACGGCAGTCTAAGTTCCGAGAGTTTCGCACCTGAAAGCTAAGCGCTCTGGCGGGGCGACGGCGCGGTCGCTAGAAGCCCGCGCCATGTCGACCTTCACTATCGACACGAGCACGAGCCGCGCAACGCCGTCGCCGGTGCCAGGAAAGCGCATGACCGCGCCGTCGATCCGCGCGCGCAAGGTCGGGGACGGACAGTCTTTCCGTACCGAACAGCCGATCGTGATGCTTACCGCCTACACGATGCGGATGGCGCAGCTGCTCGACCCGCATTGCGACATGCTGCTCGTCGGCGACAGCCTCGGGCAGGTCATTTACGGGCTCCCTTCGACGATCCCGGTGACGATGGAGATGATGTGCGCTCACGGCGCGGCAGTCGTTCGCGGCAGCTGGCATGCGCTCGTCGCCGTCGACGTGCCGTTCGGAAGCTATGAAGCATCGCCCGCGCAGGCCTTCGAAGCCGCTGCTCGGATCCTCAAGGAAACCGGTTGCGCCGCAGTGAAGCTCGAAGGCGGCGAGGCAATGGCCTCGACGATCGAATTGCTGACTCATCGCGGCATCCCAGTGATCGGCCATGTCGGGCTCACGCCGCAGGCGGTGAACGTGCTCGGAGGCTATGGAGCCCGCGGCCGCGAGGAGCGCGAGGCCGAGAAGATCATCGCCGATGCCAAGGCAGTCGCGGACGCCGGTGCCTTCTGCATCGTCGTCGAAGGAGTAATGGAAGAGATCGCGACCGAGATTGCTCGGAAAGTTGCTCCACCGATCATTGGGATTGGCGCCTCGGCCGACTGTGACGGCCAGGTCTTGGTCATCGACGACATGCTGGGCATGTTCGAACGCACGCCGCGCTTCGTGAAACGCTATGACGACCTCGCTTCGCGGATCGGCGAGGCGGCCCGGACTTACGCCGAGGAAGTTCGGTCTCGAAGCTTCCCGACGGACGAGCAGACCTACCGGCCGAAACGTTAACTGCTTTGCCTTTCGCGCGACAGCCGCTAGAGGGGCCGCCGCCAGCTTCCGTTCATCAAGGGTGGGGAAGGGGAGCTATCGGCAAGAGGATTCCCAAGCGAGCGGACTGAGGCACCTTTGGCGCAACCCCCGGACATTACCGAAACTTTCGTTCGCGAGGTCGACGAGAACCTTCGCCGCGACCGGCTCCGCGACTTTCTCCAGGAGAACAAGGGCTCGCTGATCGCAGCGGTGATCCTGTTCCTCGTTGCAAGCGGCGGCATCATCTGGTTCCAGCAACACCGCGAGCAACGGGCGGAAGCCGAGGTCGAGCAGCTGGCGCAAGTCTACAAGGACATCGGCGTCGGCAATACCGGGAAGGTGCCGCAGCAGCTCGACGATCTTTCCCATGCCGGGAGCAAGGGCGTTAGCGCCACCGCGCTTTTCACCCGCGCGGCATTCGCTCTCCAGCAGAACGACAGCAAGGCTGCAACGGCCATCTACAAGCAGATTGCCGACGATAGTTCGCTTCCCCAGTCCTATCGCGACGCCGCGCTGATCCGGCAGACCGCGCTGGAGTTCGATCAGCTCACCCCCGAGCAAGTCATCACTCGGATGCAGCCGCTTACCCAGGCCGGCAATCCGTGGTTCGGTTCGGCCGGCGAAATGACCGCGCTCGCTATGATCAAGCAGGGCAAGAAGCAGCAGGCGGGTCAGCTGTTCGCGACGATTGCC
>DASQYQ010000454.1:0-3644 GCA_035639115.1 Sphingomicrobium sp.
CTGGCGCTTGAATCCCGACGGCACCTACACCCGGCTCCAGCCCAAGCCTGGCCATGAGTTCAACCTGCACGATTATTTCATGTCGAACCCGTCGCTGTCCGGACGCGGCCAGGCGCTGAGGAAGGGGAGGCGGGTTCCTAAACTGCGCTTTGAGCGCGGCAGGTAATCAAGCCGTTGCGTCGAGCGGTGCACGCGCCGCGCCAACGGCCGTTGGACTTTTCCACAGGCCGACTAAAAGAAGGGTTCCGATCCAGGTGAGTCGCTACCCTCATGCAAGTGCAACCGATCGCCCGCTTCCGTGATAATGCTACCAAGTGCCGGGACCTCGCTTCCAGCGCACTGACTCCAGCTGCGCGCGACGTCCTCACAGGCCTTGCCGAGCAATATGAGGAGAGGGTCGTCAACCTCGAGTGCAGCGAAGTGCTGCATCCGGGCCGCCGGCCCGCATTCAAGTGGCCGCTTAGCTAGCGAGACCCCAGGTCCCGCTCAGGCGGGCTCGACCATTGGGAAATAGAGTTCTTCGTGATGGGCGGCCATTCCGCGCACGCGATCCTCATAGCGCTCGGCCATCTCGGCATGCACGCGCCGGACTCGAGGATCTCTCGAGTTCAGAGCGGCAGTGCGTTCTTCCGACGCACGTCGGCGATAGTAACTAAGATCGCTCGTCACGGCCCCCGCCCCGACTTCGCGCGACTCGCCCCTTACGAGTCGCTAACGCGAAGTTATCCACAATATCGGCGGTTTTTCGAGAGTAGTGAATCACTTAAGTGATTCGAGCGAGGGCTTCTGCACCCCCTTCCCTAGGGGATTGTCTCGAATTTCAAGCGGCTAAGCGTCCCCCGTTGAGACAGTGGCTGAGGTTCTAAGCGGCTCATGAACGCCGGGGGCGGCTGACCGGTGGCACGCATCTTCCGCGAAACATGATGGCGGTGCTAGCTCTCGCTCAACAGACAGGGGACATCATATGCAGTTGCGCCAGCTCGCCGCGGTGGCCGCTTTCGTCGTCGGATCGGCCGGAGCAGGAGCTCCGGTGCTGGCTCCGCCGCCGAAGGAGCTCGGGCCCGACGTGCAGCAGTTCGTTCACCAGCCGGCCGGGCAGATCGCGATCACGCATTTGCGGATCATCGACGGCACTGGAGCGGCGCCAATCGAAGACGCAACGCTTCTGATCGACGGCGCGAAGATCCGCGCGATACTGCCTTCCGGATCGGCAGTTCCGCCAGGTTACAAGACCCTCGAAGGGGCGGGCGAAACGGTGCTGCCCGGGCTCGTTGGAATGCACAACCACCTTTATTACCTGCAGCGCCCGAACCTCGACGCCGAGGGCCATTTTGAACAGCCGATCATCATTCCGCAGATGACGTTCAGCGCACCACGGCTCTATCTTGCGAACGGCGTCACGACGATGCGCACGACCGGGAGTGTCGAGCCCTACACCGACCTAAGCCTGAAGCGCGAGATCGACGCGGGGCACCTCGTTGGCCCCCACCTCGACGTGACCAGCCCCTATCTCGAAGGGCCGGGCGCCTTCTTCATCCAGAACCACCAGATCAGCTCGCCGGACGATGCGCGGAAGGAAGTTGCGTTTTGGGCGGAGCAGGGCGTGAACAGCTTCAAGGCCTACATGCACCTCACGCGAGCCGAACTCGGTGCCGCGATCAAGGAAGCGCACCGACACGGCCTGAAACTGACGGGGCACTTATGCTCGGTGACCTATCCCGAGGCAGTGGCGCTCGGGATCGACAATCTGGAGCACGGCTTCTTCGTCAACACCCAGCTCGACCCAGGAAAGGAGCCGGACAAGTGCACCGACTCGGCGGGAACGCCGACGCTGCTGAAGATGGCGCCGGGCAGTCCGGAGGCAAATGCGCTGATCAAGCTGCTTGTCGACCATCATGTCGCCATCACTTCGACCCTTCCGGTGTTCGCGCAAAGCGTTCCGCTGCACGAGCCGCTCCAGGCTCGGCAGATGGACGTGCTCAGTCCGGAAGCGAAGGAAGCCTATCTCTTTTCCCGCAACCTCGTCTCCAGCCGCGCAGGCACGCCTAGAGGCAATGACTTCGCGCAGGCGTACAAGAACGATCTTGGCCTGGAGCGGCAGTTCGTCGCCGCCGGTGGCCTACTGATGGCGGGCCCCGACCCGACGGGGAACGGCGGAGTCATTCCGGGCTTCGGCGATCAGCGCGAGCTGGAGTTGCTGGTGGAGGCGGGCTTCACGCCGGTGGAGGCGATCCGGATCGGAACGCTCAATGGCGCGACCTATCTCGATCTCGCGGACCGGATCGGCACGATCGCACCGGGGAAGGATGCCGACCTGTTCATCGTCAAGGGCAACCCCGCGGCGAATATCAACGACGTCGAGAACGTCATCGTCGTGTTCAAGGACGGCGTCGCGTACGACAGCGCCAAGCTGCTGAAGTCCGTGGAAGGCCGCTTCGGAGAGTATTGATGCCGCGCGGCGTTGCGGCGCTGTCCGAGCGTGAGAAGGAGGCTCTTTCTAGCGTGAGCCGCTAACGGGGCGCGCGTTTGTAGAGCTTCACCACCTGGTCGGTGGGCAATGCATCGATGTGCCGGCCGTTGCCGTCCATCGGAGTGGCAGCGAAGAGCGAGTTGATGGCCGCCTCCTCTGCGGCTTCGACCGCGGCTTCGAAGAGCGGCGACACCTGATCGTTCGGGAGATCGACGATCGCGCTGGGCTTGGCGCGGCGTTCCGGGGTTCGGCGCACGTCGAGGTTCGTCGAGAATGCCACCGCATATTCGCCCGACCCGTTCGTCATCGGTGAGCCGGTTCGAACAATGCCGAGCAGACCGCGATGTGCGAGGCGCTCGAGGTTGCGGTCGGACAGCGGCGCATCGGTCGCGATGACGACGATGCAGGAGCCGTCGCCACTCGCTTTCGAAAGCTCGTCCTTCAGATAATATTGGCCGAGCGCCTGCCCGACGGGCACTCCGGCGACCTGAAGGACGCCGCCGTAATTGGTCTGCACGAGCACCCCGACGGTCCAGCCGCCAAGGTTCGCTGGCAGCTTGCGCGAGCTGGTGCCGATGCCTCCTTTCCAGCTGAAGGCGATGGTGCCAGTTCCGGCGCCGACGGCGCCTTCCTGCACGGGGCCGATGCGTGCCGCTTCGATGGCGGCGACGGCGTCGGAGGAATGCACTCGCCGGGCACGGATGTCGTTGAGCGTTCCGTCGTTGGTCTCGCCGACGACGGCGTTGACCGAGCGCACGTCCTCGTTCCCCGGCTGCCGCAAGGTCCACTCGATGATTCCCGCGGCGGCTTCCGGCACGTTGAGCGTGTTGGTCAGCAGGATCGGAGTCTCGATCTCGCCCAGCTCCCTGATCTGCGTCGAGCCCATGAACTTGCCGTAGGCATTGCCCACCGAGAACCCGGCCGGGACCTTGTCCTGATAAAGGTTGCCGCCGTGCGGGAGGATGGCGGTCACTCCCGTTCGGATGTTCGCGCCTTCGATCAAGGTCACCTGCCCCACCTTCAAGCCGGCGACGTCGGTGATCGCGTTGAGCGGTCCGGTCGGCAGTATGCCGATAATGATTCCGGCATCGCGAGCGCGGGGACGGTGCTGAGCGCCGGCAGGTGTCGTCATCATGAGAGCAGCGAGGAGAAGAACGGAGCTGTGCATCTCGCA
>DASQYQ010000455.1:0-2211 GCA_035639115.1 Sphingomicrobium sp.
TGCCAAAGCCGACACCCGCGATTGCGCTTGCGTCTTCGTCCGCCGACGCACTTGCATGCGCCAGGACGTTGATCGCACCCGCATTGGTGATCGCGGCGATCGCCGAGCCGTTCGAAAAGACGAGTTGGTCGATGCCCGAGCTGAGGATCGCAAGAGCGAAGGCATCGCCTTCCCTACCTGCGAAAGCGTTAGCGCTGGCGCCGACGTTGATTGTGCCGTTGTTGACGATCGTTCCGTTCGCCGTTGCGGCGGTTCCGAATGCCTCGGCGACCTGACGGATGCCCGCCCCGACGAAGGCCGAAGCCGTGGCGAAGGCCAGCGTACCGGCATTACCGGCAGCCGACGCATTCGCGGTCGCTCCGACTGCGATCGTCGCGCCCGCTGCATTGGTGATGCTTGCGTTTCCTACAGCCGGCCCGCTCTTGGCGCTGGCAAAGCCCTCCTGGAAGATTCCAGTGCCGACCGCCGCAACCGCGTGAGCAGCGGAGGTTCCGGTCGCCGCAGCGCCCGCCACGATGTTGATGAGGCCAGTATTGTCGATGGAAGCCGATGCGTTCGCGGCCGTGTCGCCGCTTGCAGCAGCTACCTGTTCGATACCAAGTCCAATACCCGCACTGGCGAAGGCCGACGCCGCGTTAGCCGCGGCTTTGGCGCCGACCGCAATCGTGCCCGTGTTGGTCAGCGAAGCATTGGCGTTCGCAGAACCCGGTGTCAGCGAACTGCCCGCCGGGCCTGATTTCGTCGCGAAGCCGGTCGCCCGGGCCTGAGCGATCTGTCCGACGCCCACTCCGACCTGAGCGGTCGCCGAGGCTGCGCCCGCAATCGCGGTACCGAACAATGCTGTTCCGTTGCCCGTCGCGTTTGCCGAGGCGATGACGGTGATCGTGCCATCATTGGTGAGCGTGTCGCTCGCCGAGGCAAGTCCCGATTTCACGACCGCGCCTGCGGTCTGCCCGACTCCGACCCCTATTCCCGCATGCGCTCCGGCCGAGGTGCCGCCATTCGCGTTTGCAACTGCCGCGACGTTGATCACACCGCCTGCCGAGTTGGTCATCGAATTGGAGGCATGGGCCGAAGTCCCGCCCGCGAACGACGTTGAGCCGCCTGCGTGTGCGCTTTGGAGGACGCCGAAGTCGACTCCGGCGAGCGCTCCGGCAACCGCACCAGTGGCAGTGGCCATCGCGCCTACGGTGATGCTTCCCGAGTTAGTCAGGGTGTTGGCAACGCTGGCGGCGCCGGCGTAGGTGAAGTTGGCCGTACCGCCGACGGCGGTTGTCCCCGACTTAATGGCAACAGGCGCGTTGGCCTGCTGAATGATTCCAGTGCCTACGTGCGCACTGGCATTCGCGATCGGGAACGTCGTATGATTGGTCGAACCAGTTCCGACGACGGTGATCTTCGGCGCGATCGCGCTGGCGTGCGCAAGGACGCTGATCGACCCTGCGTTCGAAAGCACGTTCGACGCGCTGACAACGGCCCCGCCGGTTATCGCTGTCGGCGTTGCCGTCGCGAACGCGATCTGGCCAATTCCGCGCGTTACCGATGCGTGTGCCGACGCGGCAGGGGTCGCACCGCCCATGTTCGAATTTCCGTGAGCGATCGCGGTCGCGTGGATTGCCACCGTCGCTTGCGAGAAGGAGTTATGGGCATTTCCGTTCGTCGCGTGGGCCGACTGGCCAATCGCGTTGACGACGGTTGCAAGGGCTTGCGCGGCACCGCTGTCGGCAACCGCGCTCGCGAGCGCGCCGACGTTGATCGAGCCCGTGCCCGTCAGGCTGACGGTCGCGTTCCCGCTCGTTGCATTGGCAACCTGCGTTACGCCGTTGGTGACGTTGGCGAACGCCCCGGCGAAACCCGTAACCGTGTTATGTGCGATTGCGGTCGCATGAATGTTGATCGACCCGTTGTTGGTGATCAGCGCGCTTGCGCTGGCGCCAGTAACCGCTGCGGGCACGAGGGCAGCGTGGAGGGCCGGGGTGCCGTAGCCAGTGACATAGCCAGCCGCTCCGAATTGACCGATGCCGCCATCGACGGACGCGTTCGCAGTCGCATCCCCCGTCGCATGGGCGACGGCGCCGATGTCGATGCTGCCATTGTTGACGAGCGAAGCTACCGCGTGACCACTCTTCGCAACTGCGTTCTGGACGATGCCCGAGGTGACTCCGGCTTCGGCTGATGCCGAGCCGAGCGCCTTCGCCGATGCGCCGATGT
>DASQYQ010000456.1:0-8374 GCA_035639115.1 Sphingomicrobium sp.
ACTCGGCCTGCTCGTGTTCGTTCCTATGATCCTGTGGGACCGAAGGACCCTCGGCCACGTGCATCCCGCAACGAGGTTCGGGATTTGCATGGCCTTGCTGTGGGAAGTCTTCCCGCTGTCAGTGTTCTGGTTCAACTTGCCGTGGGCAAGGGTGGCTGCGCATCTGCCAGGGCTCGGCGCCTAGCCGAACAAGGCCTTCCGCCTTTCGAGGCTTTCGGGCGGCCATATCTGACCGCTGTCGTAATAGGCTTCGACCGCGAGCACTTGGTCTGGCAACCGAACCCATGGCATCTTCGACCGGGTGTAAATGTGGATGTCGGGCTCGACCTCGGCGGGCGAGTCGAGGGTACCGACCCGCACGAAACGAAGGATGTCCTTCGCGCCGCCATAGTTGCTCCAAAGGGCGACTTCGCATTCGGGACAACGCCAAATCTGCTGGCCGCGACCGCTTTCCGACGGCGTCATTACCGGCACCGGCGAGCCTTTGAGCGTTTCAACCTGGTCGCTCTCGATCAGGGCATTGATCGCAAATGCGCTTCCGGTTTCCGTCTGGCATGACGTGCAATGGCAGCAGTGCACGAACATCGGATTCCGATTGAGGCGATAGCGCACCGCTCCGCAGGTGCAGCCCCCTTCCCTGCTCATGCCGTTGCTGCCTTTTCCTTATTCATTGCCGCAATGAGCTTCAGCGCCTCGTGCGCGGAAACCGCGGCGCCTTCCTGCCACAAACCTTGGTAACTCAAATGTTCGCCGGCAAAGACGATCGGTCCTTCCGGCTTCAGCAGCTCCGAATATCGTTCGCCGCGCGAGGCTCCTGGATTGGCGTCGTCCGGCCAAAGGGCGCCCACGCCCTCCGAATAAGGCGTCAGTCCCCACGCCACGGTAACGGGCTTCGACAGCAGCTTCGACTTGCCGGGATGGAGCGCTTCGATGGAGTCGCGGCACACCTGGAACCTTTTCTCGTGGCTATAGCCGGCGAACTTCTGCGGATTGTCGCGATTGGTCCAGCCGGCACAATAAGCCGCGACCAGGACACCTTTTGAAGCGCCGAAGTCGTTTGAGGGATAGATGACATTCTCATTCGCGCGGTCGGTCCAGGCGAGGCCGCCAAAGATGTTGGCGTCGGTCTCCCAGAAGCGCGGCGCTTCGAACCCCACCTTGACGCTCGGAAGGTACGGAACGCCCTTAAGCGCGGCCTTCTTCGCCGGTGAGAAGTCATTCGGAATGCGCTCGAGAACCACCGCCGGGATCGTCACCACCGCGTAGTCGGCTTCCGTCGCCTGCTGGCCCGGCCCGTGCTCGATGCGGACCCGATCGCCTGTGCGCCGGATGGCGGCCACGGGCGAGTTCATCCGGACCGCGGGCTTCACCTGTTCGTAGATGGCGTGGGCAATGCCGTCCATTCCGCCGACCGGCTGGAGCATCGTCGCCTGCATGTCGTAGATGTGCTCGAAGCCGTAGGGCGTGAGGATCGCGTCGTTGGGAAGCAGGTCCTTAAGCCCCAAGGCGGGCAATGCTGTGCCGGCCTGCGCATAGCCTCCCGGCTCTGTCGAATATCCGGACTGACCCTGGGGAACGTAAGCCCCGTTGGGCAGGATCTTGCGCAACGCGGCAAGCTCGTCCGCTGATGCAGCCTGGTCGAGAGCATGCTGGTCGATGGCCTTGGCCAGCAACTCCGCCATGTGCCCAAGCAAGTCTTCGGTCATTCGGCGTTCCTGATGGACCTCGCCTCCGAAATCCCAGCTCGCGTTCCGATTTGAGTTGATGAAAGGCTCCATGCGCACGCCAAGGCGCCGAGCGTAGCCGAGTATCGCACGATGGGTTGATGGAATGCGCGCTGGGCCGGGGTTCAGATAAAGCCCCGGATCGAATGTCGCGACCTGGTCCGGGCGCCCGATCTGCTCGATTTTCGTGCCGCCGCGAATGGTCCAGGCCCTCCCGCCGATGCGATTTCGCGCCTCGAGGACGGTGACCTTGTAGCCGGCGCGCTGGAGTTCGTAGGCGGAAACGAGACCGGAGATACCTGCGCCAAGGATGACGACCGAACGACCGCGGCCGGTTGACCCAGGAAGCGCGAAGTTCTCGGCGCCGGCCGGGGTTGGGACGGCAAGGCCCAGCATCTCCATGGCCATGTAGGCCGCTCCGAGGCCGCCCACGCTTCCGATCCGTTCGAGCAATCCGCGGCGAGTGAGCGCCATGCCGTCTCTCCCCCTGAGCGGCGACTCGCTCTCGCCGCGCGCGGCAGACTGACAGCAATTCACGGTCGACGCCTGCAAATTTTCGAGCGGACGCATCGCCTCCAGGGCTCAGGCGTTGTTTCCCGAGAACCCGCAAATGGAGAATCTAATGACCGATCATAACCATTCGGACGAAATCAGCACGCTCAACACGCTGATTGCGACCACAATCGACAGCATCACCGGCTACGAAAACTCGGCGAAGGACATCGAAAACCATCGCTTCGCAGAGGTTTTCCGGCAGCGTGCCAACGAGCGGCAGCGAATCGTCGAGGAACTGCGCAGCGAAGTGCGCCGCCTCGGCGGCAATCCCGAGGACGACGGCTCTTTCATGGGCAAGACCCACCAGCGCTTTGAGGATCTCAAGTCCGCGATTACGGGCGGCGACGACCAGTCGATTATCAATGAGGTGGAGCGCGGCGAGGACTATCTGAAGGAGAAGTTCGAGACCGCTCTCGACGCGGACACGCTGAGTGGCGATAGCCGTTCGGTCGTCGAGCGCTGCTACCAGTCGGTGCGCGAAGGCCACGACCAGATGAGCCAGCTGAAGCACGGCATGGAGACCCACGCCTAGAAAGTCGGTATATCCCTCTAGGGCGGCTCTGCTGGGCCGCCCTTTTTAATAGCCCATCAGCGCGAGCACTTCGCGCCGGCTGCGCTCATCTTCTCGGAAGGTCCCCATCATCCGGCTGGTCGTCATCATGACCCCCGGCGTCGAGACTCCTCGAGCGGTCATGCAGGCGTGGCTAGCTTCGATGACGACGGCGACGCCCTTGGGCTGCAGATGTTGCCAGATCGCGTCGGCAACTTGAGCGGTCAGCCGCTCCTGCACCTGCAGGCGCCTCGCGAAACCGTGGAGCACCCGGGCGAGCTTGCTGATGCCAACTACCTTGTTGTTCGGCAGATAGGCGATCGCCGCCTTGCCGATGATGGGCGCCATGTGGTGCTCACAGTGCGACTGGAAGGGTATGTCTTTCAAGAGGACGATCTCGTCGTAGCCGCCGACTTCCTCGAACGTCCGACTCAGGTGGATGGCCGGATCTTCTTCGTAGCCGCGCGCATATTCGCGCCACGCGCGAGCGACCCGGCGCGGCGTATCGAGTAGACCTTCACGATCCGGATCGTCGCCCGCCCAGCGGATGAGCGTCCTCACGGCTTCCTTGACGTTCCGAGGCACCTCTATAGCAGGCTCCTCCTCGACCAGATCGCCGTTGACGGGATCGCCGTGATCGTCGGTGGCATTCATCTCTGCAGCTCCCGCGCAATGTCCTCGGCGACCGCTGCCGCCTGCTCGCGGATATCGGGAACCGCGATGATTTCCCAATACCGTCCCTTGGTTAGAGGTCCGAGCGCCCACAAGCGTTCCCCGGCGCGTGCATTCTCATCGACGGCAAGGCCGATACCAAGCTGGTCCGGCCGCACTTGGCCGCCATCGAGTAGCGAGCGTAGCAGCGGGTCCCGAGTCCGCTTGATCGAATGCAGCGGACCCGTGCAATTGAAGACATAAGAGAAAGTCGCCCGCTGGCCCGTGTCAGCGCCCCGGCGACGAAAATCGACTTCGATGCCGTTCGGTCTTTCCGTCGCGTCAGTGATGCGACCGGCCATGATCTGCAGCCGGCCGGCGGCGATCATCTGAGTGACGGTCGCTGCGACCTCCGGTGCAATGCGATGCCGATGAACGTCCCACCAAGGCCGCGCATGCCTCAGGAACCGGCGCTGCTCTTGGACATCGAGGCTCTGCCAGAGTTCATGGCTGTGGGGGCGAAGGCTGTCGATTGCTGCGCGCCATCCAACTTCTGCGCTCCGCCGCCGAAGCCAGCGCCAGATGCGCCGAACGCCTCCATTTGGAAGTTCGCCGCCCTCGACCGGCGCCTGGTCGTAAGCGGCGTGCCCGCGAGGAACTTGCCCGCGCCTGGACAAGCCCAGGATCGTTCCGTGATGACCTGCCGCATCCAGCGACAGCACGAGGTCGACCATCGTAAGACCGGTCCCGATGAGCAGGACATCGCCGCCGTTGGTCGCGAGATTGTTGACCGCGGCACGCGCATCATCGCCCCAGGGATTTGCGATGTAGCGGTTTCCCGCCGCCGCAAACTCAGGCAGCGCTGCCGGCTCCTGATTGCCGATCGCAAGCACGACTGCTCGGGCATGTATCGATGATCCGTCATTGAAGCCGATCCGCCACCCCTCGTCCGATGCTACGGCGTTCGCCACCGACCGATGGATGAGATCGATGCTTCCGCTGTTGACCGCTTCGTCGAGCATGTCGCCGAGGTAGCGCGCGAACAGTCGCCGCTGAGCGAAGCCTTGCCGGTCGCCTCCTTCCGCCGCGTACCAATCCGCAAAATGATCGGGGTCGCCGGCAAGTGCGCTCATGGTCTCGGCCGGTACATTGAGGAGGTGCGCCGGCTCCATCGTGGAGTAAGCGACTCCGCGCCCCATTCGGCCACTTCCGTCGATCAGCGCCGCATCGATTCCGCGCCGGGCAAGCTGCGCGGCGAGGATCGTTCCCGAAGCACCGCCTCCGACGATCGCCACCGGGAAGACCCCGTCAGATTTCGTAGTCAGGCCAATTCTCCGGGTCCGGCGCAGCCGCCTTCCGATTCTGGATGTGATCGTACATCCGCGCGACGGTCTTGCCGGCCGTTTGCGTAAACCAGCCGGGCACGAGCGCATGGACGAGGCAGGCTGCTCCCGCGCCGACGAGCGTTGCGCCGATCGCGACCGCCCCAATGCCGTGCTGAGCCCAGCTCATTCCGAGGGAACGCGGATGCTCGACAAACAGTCGGTGCGCCAGACCCGCCTTGGTCTCCGGTCGCCCGTGCGTCGTCGCCATCTCGCCGTCCTCCCAGTTTTGGCGACCCCGACAGGATTCGAACCTGTGGCCCTCAGATTAGGAATCTGATGCTCTATCCTGCTGAGCTACGGGGTCGCTTGCGCCCCGAATAGGGGCGAGAACGGGCGCGATCAATTGATGCCGTTCAATTGACCTGGTTCGGGGGTGTCACCGGCAGCGGAAGCGGCGCGACCGGAACCCCGTCGTCGACCAAAGATTTCGCCTGCTCGATGGTCGCCTGGCCGTGGACCTGCTCGCGGGCAATTTCGCCGCAGTGCATGGCCCTGGCAGTCTCGGCGAACTTGTCACCAACCCACCGGGATTCCTTCAGCATTTCTGCCTGCATTTCCGCGATTCGGGCGAGCGGATTGCCCGATCCTTTGCGCGGCACACGCGGCGCCATGGGCGCCTTCTTGATGTTGACGGACTGACAGAAGGGGCACTCGACGAGGCCCTTATCCCGCTGTTCCTCGTAATCGGCGCTCGAGCGGAACCAAGCTTCGAAGGTCTCGCCGCCATCTCGGCATTGAAGATCGAAGACGATCACAGGGTCACCGCGTCGGGGATAGGCCGGCGGTGGTTAAGCGCAGGTATGCGCCCGCGCACATCGGAGATTCGCTTGAGGTCTATGTCGGCGAAACCGACACCTGGCTCCTCGCCCATGTCGAGCAAGACCTCGCCCCACGGATCGACGACGAGCGAATGGCCGAAGGTCTGGCGCCCGTCCTCGTGACGTCCGACCTGAGCAGCCGCTACAACGAAGAGGCCGGCTTCGATCGCGCGCGCGCGAAGGAGGATGTGCCAGTGCGCCTTGCCGGTCGGAACCGTGAAGGCCGCCGGAACGGCGATGACATCGGCGTCGGCCTCGGCGAGCCGCGCAAACAGCCCCGGGAAGCGGAGGTCGTAGCAGATGGTAAGGCCGAGCTTGCCGACCGGCGTTCCGTTCACCAGCACCACACCCTTGCCGGCCGAATAGACGTTAGATTCCCGCCAGCTTTCGCCGGTCGGAAGGTCGACGTCGAAGAGGTGGATCTTGTCGTATCGCGCCCGGATTTCGCCTTCGCGGTCGATGACGAAGCCGCGATTGGCGACCTTGCCGTCGTCCACGAGCACTGCAAGCGAGCCGATGTGAAGCCAGATCCCGTGGCCGCGAGCAGCTTCACGGCAGCGCGCGAGGACTTTGTCCTCCTCCTCGTCACTGAGATTCTTTGCGGCTCGTACAGAATCGCGGTCGAGTAGACCCGACATTTCGGGGGTGAACAGCAATTCGGCACCGCCGGCCGCCGCCTGGCCGATCGCATCCTCCAGCGCCTCAGCATTCACCGCGGGGTCGATGCCCGTGTTTGACTGAAAGAGAGCAATCCTCGTCATCAGCTAATCAAATCGTCCAGCCGTCCGCTCCGCTCGAGCTCGTGAAGATCGTCGCAACCGCCGACATGGTGCTCTCGGATGAAGATCTGTGGCACCGTTGTACGCCCGTTTGCTCGCTCGATCATCTGCTCGCGGAGCTCGCCGCCATAATCCACCGAAATCTCGCGATACTCGATACCCTTCTTCTCCAGCAGCGCCTTTGCACGCCAGCAATAAGGGCAGAAGGTCTTGGTATAGATTTCAATCGTCACGCCACGCTTCCTTCAGCGCGATACTTAAGCACTGACGTCAACGCATCAACTGCGAAGGTTTCACCACGCGCGCCCAGCTGAGGAGCTCGACGAGAGCGGCACGGGCCTTCGTGAAGGACGCGCGCGGGGAGTCCGCAGTGCTTGTCGTCGGCACGGCATTGATGAGAATTACAGCCTACCTGCGACCGCATGCGATTCGCCGAGGAACTCGACGAGCTTCGAGCATTCAGCGCCGAAGCTGCGCACACATCGGAAACGTTCCTACCACAGTGTGGGAACGCGGCGGAATGCAAAATGGAGCACTGAGCGAGGAACGAGCGCCGATGATGGCGCCGACATCCATTCCGTCTTGTCGCTTGGGCGCGCGCATCGCACAAGCCGGCCGTGCCCGAGCTGTTCGACATGAAGATGCGCGCCCTGCGTCGCGATCGCGCCGCGCGCATTGGGCCGGAGCTGTTCCTGTTCGACCGAGCCTTCGAGGATTGCCTCGAGCGCATCACACTCATGAACCGAAGATTCGAGCGGGTGGCGCTGATCGGCTGCCCCGATCCGCGCTGGCCCGGGCAGCTCCGATCGCTCGCTGACGCTGTTGACTGCTTCGATCCAGGACCGTTGCTCGCCGCAGCTGCGGGCGGCACGGTAATGGTAGAAGACTCGTGGTCATCCAAACCGGCGACATATGATCTGGTCGCGGCGATCGGCACTCTCGATACCGTCAACGACCTTCCACTGGCGCTGCGTCTGATCCGCAATGCGACTCGGCCGAACGGCCTGTTCATTGGCGCAATGTCAGGCGGCGACACTCTTCCGCGCTTGCGCGAGGCCATGCGCGCCGCGGACGCGGTCAGAGGGGTTGCCGCGCCACGAGTCCATCCTCGGATCGAAGCGTCTGCACTTTCTCCGCTTCTCGCCGATGCGGGTTTTGTGCGGCCAGTCGTCGATGTCGAACGTGTGCCCGTGTCGTACCCATCCTTCGAACGCCTTGTTTCGGATTTGCGAGCGATGGGTGCGACGAACGTGCTTCGCACTTCTGTCCCGTCCCTCACCCGCGGCCAACGTAATGCCGCCTCGCGCGCATTTGGTGAAGCTGGTGGAAATGGGCGGACGACGGAGACGTTCGAACTGCTTCACTTCGCCGCCTGGGCGTCCGGTTAGGGATGAAGCGGCATTAACTTTGTCATGGGTAAGACTTGTTAACTGCGTGTCCGCTAAACCCGTGCCGTGGACGTGGACCAGAGGAGGGTGGCGTGATCGCTATCCGTGAACGACTGCGCATGCTTTGGACGAGCGAGCGCGGAGCTACTGCAATCGAATACGGGCTCATTTGCGCCCTCATCGTCATTGCGATGATGGCTGGGCTGCAAACGCTTGCTGGAGGCTCCAGCAGCATGTGGGGCAAGATCCAGACTTCGGTCGAAACCTACATGTAGATGCGGTGCGCTCAGGCGTGCCGGGTTCCGTAGACGACGAGCTTCACCCTCTGCCCCGGCACGAGGGTGCTTTGTGCTGTCAGGCCGTTGAGGACCAGGAAACGATCCAGCTGGAAATTGCGATAGGCCATGCGGCTCGCCAGCGACTGAACCGTGTCGCCGGGTCTAATAGTCTCCACGTGGATGACGCGCGGCCGGATCGCGGCGGCTTCCGACGGACTGATCTTGCGAAGCGAATTGACCATCGAA
>DASQYQ010000457.1:0-2772 GCA_035639115.1 Sphingomicrobium sp.
AATGGCTCGCCGGTTGCGCGGAGGCGGGCAACAGTTAAGAGCCGCGGCAATGGCCCGTATCGTGATGAAATTCGGCGGCACGTCGATGGCGGGCATCGAGCGCATCCGCAGCGTCGCCGAGCGCGTCCGGCGCGAAGCGGAAGCCGGCAATGAGGTGCTGGTCGTCGTGTCGGCGATGGCCGGTGAAACCGACCGCTTGGTGCAGCTCTGCCGCGAAGCCGCCGCGCTCCACGACCCGAAGGAATATGACGTCGTCGTCGCGAGCGGCGAACAGGTGACCTCGGGCCTCCTCGCGATGACGCTCCAGAACATGGGCGTTGCTGCCCGGAGCTTCATGGGCTGGCAGCTCGTTCGCGCTTCTGGAGTCCACGGCAACGCTCGAGTCGAAGCCATCGAAAGCGCGATGCTCGACGAGGCGCTGAGCGCCGGCACGGTCGCCGTCATCCCGGGCTTCCAGGGGGTCTCGACCGACGGGCGCCTAGCCACCCTTGGCCGCGGAGGCTCCGACACTTCCGCAGTCGCGATCGCGGCCGGCGTGAAGGCCGATCGCTGCGACATCTACACCGACGTCGACGGCGTCTATACCACCGACCCGCGCATCGTCCCCAAGGCACGCAAGCTTGGCCAGGTGACGTTCGACGAGATGCTGGAGCTCGCCGGTGTCGGGGCGAAGGTCCTCCAGGTGCGTTCGGTTGGGCTTGCCATGCGCGAGAAATTGCCGTTGCGCGTTCTGTCGGCGTTCGAGGACAAGCCGGGCACCGATATCGTCGCCGAGCTTTCAGGAGTTGAGATGGAGCGAAACCTCATCGCTGGAATCGCGGCGGACCGGAACGAAGCGCGGGTCACCCTGACCGGCGTTCCCGACAAGCCGGGAACCGTCGCTCAGGTGATCACGCCCTTGGCCGATGCCGGAATCGCCTTCGACATGATCGTCCACGCCGCCACTCCCGACAGTGGCGCTTCGGACCTCACCTTCACTGTACCCCGAGCCAGCCTTGCCCAGGCGATGGCGGTCATCGAGCAGCGCAAAAGCGACATCGGATACGAGCAGCTGATCACTGATGATGCCGTCGCCAAGGTCAGCATCGTCGGCGTCGGGATCCGCTCCAACCCGCAGCTGGCCGCGCGAATGTTCGAAGTGCTCGCCGAGCGGAAGATCAACCTGCTCGCGGTCTCGACCAGCGAGATCAAGGTCAGCGCGCTCATCGCCGAGGCCGACCTCGAGCTTGCCGTCCGCGTCCTCCACAGCGCCTTCGACCTCGACGCTTCCGCAAGCCGGGGGAAGGCCGCGTGAGCGGCGAAGGTCTCATCGCCGAGCCACGTGCGATCCATCCGACCGAAGGCCACGCGCGACTCGCCGAGCTGATGCACCGCGGCACCGACTTTCTCGGCTGCGACGTCGCTATCATGGGCGGAGCGATGAGCTGGGTCAGCGAGCGGAACCTTGTCTCCGCCATCTCGAACGCCGGCGGCTTCGGAGTCATTGCGTGCGGAGCCATGACTCCCGAGCTTCTCGATACCGAGATCGCCGAGACCAAGGCGCGCACACACCGCCCGTTCGGCGTCAACCTGATCACCATGCACCCGCAGCTCAATGAGTTGATAGACGTCTGCGCGAAGCACGACGTCGGCCATGTCGTGCTGGCCGGCGGCCTTCCGCCAGGCGGCGCGATCGAGCGGATCAAGAGCAAGGGCGCAAAACTTGTGTGCTTCGCCCCCGCGCTTGCGCTTGCCAGGAAGCTCATGCGCTCAGGCGCCGACGCGCTCGTGATCGAGGGGATGGAGGCCGGCGGCCACATCGGCCCGGTCTCCACCTCGGTCCTGGCGCAGGAGATCCTTCCCAACGTCAGCAAGGACATTCCCGTCTTCGTCGCCGGCGGCATTGGCCGCGGCGAAGCGATTGCGGCCTATCTCGAAATGGGCGCGGTCGGGGTCCAGCTCGGCACGCGCTTCGTCTGCGCGACCGAGAGCATCGCCCACCCAAACTTCAAGAAGGCCTTCATTCGGGCGTCCGCGCGCGATGCGATCCCCAGCGTCCAAATCGATCCGCGCCTTCCGGTCATCCCCGTGCGAGCGCTCAAGAACCGCGAAATGGAGAATTTCGCCGCCAAGCAGCGCGAAGTCGCCGGGAAGCTCGACGAAGGCGCGATCGAAATGACCGAAGCCCAGCTCCAGATCGAGCATTACTGGGCCGGCGCGCTCCGACGCGCCGTTATCGACGGCGACGTCGAGACTGGCTCTGTCATGGCGGGCCAGTCCGTCGGAATGGTAAACCGGGAAGAGCCCGTCGCGGCGATCATCCAGGAGCTGGTCGACGAGGCCGCCGCAGCGCTCGAGAGTCGAGGATAAGAGGAACAGGCCAGTGGCAAGTGCAGCAGTAGCAGTTGCGTTGAGGAGGGTGGTTTCGCACCTGATGGCCAACAATGCGGTGAGTCCCGAAAGCTCGGTTCACTTCATCCCCGACCGGCCGCTCCAGCGCAGGATGCTCGCCCGTCTCATCCGCCGCGGCGTGATCGTCGAGACCGGACCTGATCGCTATTTCATCGACATCCCGGCGTACGACCATTGGCGGCGTGGCCTTCGTCGTCGAGTCGCGATGATCTTCGGCGGCCTGTTGCTTGCGGGAGTCGGCGCCGCTCTTCTCGGATAAGGCTTGCCTGCTCGATCCCGTTGCACGAGCCCGTCTCTGACGAGGTTCCTCCCTACCTCAATTCCTCGGGTCGCTTGAGCGATCGAGCACGATCGGGTCGATGAAAGCCAAGCCGATCAAGC
>DASQYQ010000458.1:0-3727 GCA_035639115.1 Sphingomicrobium sp.
CGAACATGTTCTCGCGATATTTGCCCCAGTGGCCGCTCTTCTCCCACTGCCGGGCGTCCATCAGCTGCGGGGTCTTGACCTCGCGATAGCCCGCCTCGTCGATGCGGCGACGCATGTAGGCCTCCAGCTCGCGCCAGATCATGTAGCCCTTGGGGTGCCAGAAGATCGAGCCATGCGCCTCGGCCTGCAGGTGGAACAGGTCCATCTCGGCGCCGAGCTTGCGGTGATCCCGCTTGCCAGCTTCCTCGAGCCGGACGAGGTAGGCGTCGAGCTGCTTCTTGTTGAGCCAGGCCGTCCCGTAGACGCGCGACAGCATCGGGTTCCTAGGATCGCCCCGCCAATAAGCGCCGGACACGCGGGTGAGCTTGAACGCGTTCGGGTCGAGCTTGCCGGTCGAGGCGAGATGCGGTCCGCGGCAAAGATCGATCCAAGCGTCCTTGCCGTCGCCGGTCCGGTACATTGTGATGGTCTCGCCTTCCGGCAGCTCCATCACCCACTCGGCCTTGAACGCCTCGCCCTGCTTCACGAAGAAATCGCGGACCTGCTCGCGGGTCCACACCTCGCGGACGAGCGACTTGTCGGAGGCGATGATTCGCCGCATCTCCTCCTCGATCCCCGGAAGCTCCTCCTCGGTGAAGGGACCATGCTCGGCGGTCGGGGCGAAATCATAATAGAAACCGTCGTCGGTCGCCGGACCGAAGGTGATCTGAGTCCCAGGAAAGAGATTCTGGACGGCCTCGGCGAGGATGTGCGCATAGTCGTGGCGAACGAGCTCGAGCGCGTCGGCCTCGTCGCGCGAAGTGATCAGCGCCAGGCTCGAGTCGCCCTCGAACGGCCGCGTGATGTCGCGCACCTCGCCATCGACTCGCGCAGCGAGCGCCGCTTTCGCAAGCCCCGGCCCAATCGCCGCGGCGACGTCGGCCGGAGTCGAGCCCTCGGGCATTTCCCGTACCGAACCGTCGGGAAGCGCGATTTTGAACATCTTGGTCATTGTGCAGTGCATCTAGCGACGCGCTCGCTGCCTCTCAACCTTCGGGATTCCTCGACGCCCTGATGCCGATGAGCCTCTAATGTAAACCTCGCTTGACATTCTAGCCCGGGTAGTGTAAAGCTAACTTGTCATAGAGACAAAGGAGCTTGACGATGTTCGCTGCCGAGCAGTGCGATATCACCCCGGCGCAGCGGGCGCATATCCGCAGGACCTTGTGGCTGTTGCTCGCCGATGCCGTGATCCTTCCGCCCCTGGAATGGCTGCAGGCGTATCGGCACTTCGGCCACCGACTACCGATGGTCATGGCAACCGCCGCGGCCTGAGACGATTCGAGAAAAGGATATTCTTCATGCTGCGCACACCTGCCTGGAAGCGCTACAACTGGCGCGTCATCTGGCTCAGCCTTCTGTACGTCGCCTTCCTTCTGCCAGCCGTTTACGGTTTCAAGCACCAGCTCGTGCCCGTGCCGCTGAGGTATCTCGTCGCAATCCTGCCGGCGCTCCCCATCATCGGGATCTTCGGAGCGCTTGGCCGCTATCTCGTGGAAGAGCAGGATGAGTATGTCCGGATGCTGATGGTCCGGCAGATCCTCTGGGCGTGCGGCTTCACTCTGAGCATCGCGACAACCTGGGGCTTCCTGGACAATTTCGGGCTCGTCGGCCGACTAGATGGCTACTGGATCATCATCGTCTGGTTCTTCGGGCTTGGACTAGGCAACCTCTACAACAAGCTCACCCTCGGCGACGGGGGATGCTGATGGAGAACCGCCTTCGCCTGCTTCGCGCCGAACGAAGCTGGAGCCAGCAGGATTTGGGGGAGCGGCTCGAAGTATCGCGCCAGAGCGTGAACGCGATCGAGACCGGGAAGTACGATCCCTCGCTTCCGCTCGCCTTTCGAATCGCCGAGCTGTTCGACCTGCCGATCGAGGAGATCTTCGTGTCCCCGTCCCGGCGCAGCTCGAAGGCCATTTGAGTGCTTCTGTTGGCTTTGGCCGCGGCAGCGGCCCAGCTCGAGGCTCCCGCGGTCGAATGTCGGTTCGACGCCGCGACGTTCGAGTTCGCCGGCAATCCGGTGGAGCAGGCTCGCTGCCTGCTCCGCCACGTCAAGCCGGGCGGGGGTGCCGATCCGGAGCAGCCGCTACCGCCGACGCTCGAGGCGCTGGTCGGTGATCCGGTCGCAATCGATCGTTCGAAGCTGGCCGCCGTCCTTCGCCTGAGGCAGATCCCGATTCCCGCAACCACGCCGGTTTCGGAGACTCTCGACCATCGCCGGGCGATCTATTTCGTCATCCACGACACGAGCTCGCCGTGGATCGGCGACAAACCATTCCCGGCGAGGTTCGACAAGGAGCCGTGGTTCAACGACGTCAACCAGTTCCTCGGCAAGGATGCGGTTGCTCATCTGTTCAACGATCGACACGGCTCCGTCGCGATCGGTCACGATCTCGAGGTCGGCTGGCGTGCGACCAAGCTCGAGTCAAGGATCGGCGAAGCGGTGCGCGGCCGCTTCATTCACGTCGAGAATGTGCAGCCACGGCGCAAAGACGCCTCAGGACCGCCGCATAACGACCTGATCGCTCCGCCGGAGGGGTTCACCCCGGCGCAATACCGGACCTTGGCGCTGCTCTACGTCGTGGCAAGCGCCCGGGCCGGAACCTGGCTCATCCCCGCTTTCCACGCGAACATCGATCGCGGCATTCCCGGAGCGCACGACGACCCGCAGAATTTCGATCTCCAGTCGTTCGACCGCCAGCTGGAGCGCTGGACGAGGATTCTTCGGCCGAAGCGCTGATCAGGCCGGTTCGCGGCTCATTGCCTCGTCGATGATCTGCTCGGCGCGAATGAATAGCTGCGTGTCGATCACGGCCCCGGAGGCGGCGGCATTCTCCTGCACCTGCGCGGGCCTCGAAGCACCGATGATTGCCGAGGCGACGTTCGGCTCGCGAAGGACCCAGGCGAGCGCGAATTGCGGAAGGGTCAGCCCCGCCTCCTCGGCGATCGGCTTCAGCTTCCGGACGGCGCGAAGCACGTCCGGCTTCATCAGCCGGTCCATGAAGCCGCCCATCTCGTCGCTGGCGGCGCGCGAATCCTTCGGCGCCGGCTGATCGGGATCATATTTGCCACTGAGCACGCCCTGTCCGAGCGGCGACCAGACGATCTGCGAGATTCCGTTGGCGGCGCACAGCGGGATGACCTCGTCCTCCGGCTCTCGCCACAGCAAAGAATATTGGGGCTGGCTCGAGACGAACTTCGTGACATGGCCGCTGCCGGCGAGATCGATCGCGGCCTTGATTCGGTCGACGGGCCATTCGGAGAAACCGATGTAGCGGGTCTTGCCGCTTTCGACCGCTCGGGTCAGCGCCTCCATCGTCTCCTCGAGAGGCGTGTCGAAGTCGTAGCGGTGGCACTGGTAGAGGTCGACATGATCGGTGCGGAGGCGCTTCAGCGAGGCGTCGAGCTGCTTTTCGACCTGCTCGCGGGAAAGCCCCCGGTCGCTCTGCGTCATCGGGAAGAAGAGCTTGGTCGCAAGGACATAAGTATCCCGCGCCCGTCCCTGCAGCGCCTCACCGAGGAAGGTCTCGGCAGCGCCGCGGCCGTAGATGTTGGCGGTGTCGATGAAGTTGATGCCCTGGTTAAACGCCTCCTCGAGGCAGGCGCGCGCCTTGTCTGCTTCGACTCCAACGCCATAGGTCAGCCACGAGCCGAGCGAGATTTCGGAGACTTCGAGATCGCTGTC
>DASQYQ010000459.1:0-5763 GCA_035639115.1 Sphingomicrobium sp.
AAGCGCCCAGAAATCTTTCACGCTTCTTCCCGCGAGCCTCTCCTGAAGCACCGCCAGATGGGAGGTCCAGCCGCCGCCGAAGTCCTGGAAGCCAGCCGGGCTGGTGATGTCGCTATGGGTCAGCACCAGACGCGTCCTGCCGCCTTCTGGGAAGAGTTCGTACGTGACCTTGCCGCCCTTCCCGCCCTGGAATGTGGTCTCGAGGAGTCGCGGCGGATCGAAGCGGAGGACGCGCTCCTGGAAGATGCGACCCTTGAAGCATTCGTAGCTGCTGGGATAGTCGACCTTGTCGTCCGACAATTTGTCATGGTCCACCAGCAGCTCGAATTCGCTGTCGGCGCGAGCGTCGGTGCCGCCCATGAACCACTGCTCGCGGAGCTCGGCTTCGGTCAGGTACCGCCAAACCGTCTCCGCCGACGCATCCAGCAGCCGCTCCAGCCGGATCGCGTCCGAGCCAATGCGCTGGATCGGTGCAAGTGCAGCTTCAGCCATCTCGATTCTCCTTGTGCTTGTCGCGTCCGATCAGCGCCTCGAGCCGGTCGAGGCGGACTGTCCAGAATTCTTCCCATTGGCGCAGCCATCGCTCCGCTTCCTCGAGCGGCTTCGCCTCGATCCTGATGAGGTGCGTGCGGCCGACCTTGCGCCGTGCGATGAGCCCCGCATCCTCAAGCACCTTCACATGCTTGGACGCTCCGGCGAACGTCATCGCAAACGGCTCAGCGAGCTCGCCGATGGATTTGTCGCCGAGGGCAAGACTCGCGAGCATTCCGCGGCGCGTCGGATCGGCAAGCGCGTGGAAGGTCATATCAAGTCGATTCTTAACCATATGGTTGACCTTTAAACCGCGTCGACAAATTGTCAACCAGTTGGTTTAATTAACCTGCGATGGCACTTTGACGCTGCTACGCTTGCGATAGGCCGCCGAAAGTTGAATCGTCGCGCAATTCCGACTCCGGAGGGGGACTTCATTGAAGCTTGATCGCACGCTCTCGCGGCTCGCGCTGCTATTCGCCGCCACGGCATTGGCGGCGCCTGTCGCTGCCGCTCCGGCCGCAGGGCCGACGCGCTATTTCACCGGCTCTGACCTCTTCAATCTCGAGGTCGCTACCGATCCCGAGATCAGTCCCGACGGGCGAACCATCGCTTACGTGCGCCGGTCGAACGACATCATGACAGACAAGGCGCGTCCGACGATCTGGCTGATCGACGTCGCGACCGGGCAGCAGCGGCCCCTGGTCGCAGGCTCCGGATCCTACTACTCACCCCGCTGGTCGCCCGACGGCGGCCGCCTGGCCTATGTCGCCGCGGAAGGCGGAAGCCCGCAGCTTTACGTCCGCTGGCTCGGAAGCAATGAGAGCGCACGCCTGACCGGCCTCCCCGACAGCCCTGGCGCGCTGGGCTGGTCTCCGGACGGCCGACGCATCGCCTACACCATGTTCGTTCCTGACGATGAACCCACGCTCGGCAAGGCGCCTTCCAAACCGGACGGCGCCAAGTGGGCGGATCCGCTCCAAGTCATCAACACGGTCACCTATCGAACCGACGACGAGGGATATCTGAAGGCCGGCCATGCCCAGCTCTTCTGGATCCCTGCCGACGGGGGCGCGCCCACTCAACTCACCTTCGGCGCAACCAATGCGGGCGGCCCAGTCAGCTGGACGCCCGACGGCCGTTCAATCATCTTCAGCGCCAATCTTTCGAAGAACTGGCAGCGCGAGCCGCTCAACGACGAAGTCTACCGCATCGGCATCGACGGCGGCGCGCCCGTCGCGCTCACCGACCGACAGGGCCCCGACGATGGCCCGGTCGTCTCTCCCGACGGCCGCTATGTTGCGTATGTCGGTTTCGACGACAGGCAGCTCGGCTACCAGAACACCCAGTTGTCGGTCATGAGCCTCGACGGCTCCGGCAAGCGCGTGCTCACCGGCAACCTGGATCGCTCGGTCGGCGGGCCGATCTGGTCGCCCGACAGCCGCTCGATTTACGTGCAGGTCGAGGATCGCGGCACGAATAAGGTCGAACGCGTGGGCCTCGATGGTTCGATCCGGAACGTCGCGACTGGCCTCACCGGAGGAGAACTCGACCGGCCCTATGCAGGCGGCGAGTTCGACGTCGCGAAGAAGACGGGCGCTGTCGCCGTCACGGTCGGCGACCCGCTTCACCCTTCCGACATCGCGATTGTCACGAACAGCGGCGTCCGGCGTCTTACGCACCTCAACGAGGACCTTGCGGCCAAAGCGATGGCGCAGGTGCAGAAGCTGCCGGTAACGTCCAGCGTCGATCAGCGCCCGATCGACGCCTGGATGGTGACGCCGCCCGACTTCAACCGGGGCAAGAAATATCCCCTGATCCTCGAGATCCACGGCGGTCCCTTCTCGGCGTACGGCCCAAGCTTCTCAACCGACGATCAGCTTTACGCGGCCGACGGGTACATCGTCCTCTACACTAACCCGCGCGGCTCGACGTCCTACGGCGAGCAGTTCGCGAACTTCATCGACAAGGCTTATCCGGGCCACGACTATGACGACCTGATGAGCGCCGTCGACGCCGCGATCGCAAGCGGCCACGTCGATCCGAACAATCTGTTCGTCACCGGCGGCTCCGGCGGCGGCGTGCTGACTGCGTGGATCGTCGGAAAAACCGACCGCTTCCGCGCCGCCGCCACCCAAAAGCCCGTAATCAACTGGTCGAGCTTCGCGCTCACCAGCGACGGCGCCCCGTTCTACTCGCCCTATTGGTTCGCCAAGAAGCCGTGGGAAGACCCGATGGGCTATTGGGCACGCTCGCCGCTCAGCCTCGTCGGCAACGTCAAGACGCCGACTCTGGTCGTCGTCGGAAGCCAGGACTATCGCACGCCCGACAGCGAGGCCGAGCAGTTCTACGAAGCGCTCCAGCTCCGCGGCATCCCGACCGAGTTCGTGAAGGTCCCCGGCGCGAGCCACGGCGGAATCGCCGCACGTCCGAGCCAGGCAGCAGCAAAGGCGAGCGCTATCCTCGCCTGGTTCGACCGCTACCGGACTGATCGCGGGCCGAGTCCGCTGGCTTCCAATGAAGGGGCTTCCACAGCCGCCGCTCACTAACTAGTTGGCAATTGCAACCTTTTTCGCGCGGCGACGCTTCAGCCTCCGCGCGCACGCATGCATGGGGAGAGAAGACCGTGAGCACTGCCCGTTGGCTGTTGGTGACCGCCGTTGCGATCGCTGCGGTTCCAGTCGCGGCCGCATCGACCAATCCGTTCAGCACTGAGCGCCTGTCGGAGGTCGACAAGCAGCTGTCGTCCGACGCATTCCAGGGCCGCGGTCCGGCGACGCCGATCGAACCGACCGTAATCCAGTACATCGCCGACCAGCTGAAAGCGGCCGGCGTCCAGCCGGGCGGCGATGTGGTGAACGGCCAGCGGACTTGGTTCCAGACCGTGCCGCTGCTCCAGTCCACGATCAACGGAACGCCGCAGATCAGCCTCAACGAGAACGGGACCGCCGTTCCACTGCGCCAAGGGCCGGACATTGCCGTTCTCGCTCCACTGAACGGCGCCAAGACGGTCGACATCGAGAACGCCCCCTTGGTCTTCGTCGGCTATGGCGTCGACGCACCCGAGCGCGGCTGGAACGACTTCAAGGGCCAGGACATGCATGGCAAGATCCTGGTCGAGCTCGTGAACGATCCCGACTTCGAAGCCGCTGCGGGCGAGCCGGTAGCCGGCAAGTTCGGCGGCAAGGCGATGACCTATTACGGCCGCTGGACCTACAAATACGAGGAAGCGGCCAGGCAGGGTGCTGCGGGCGTGATCCTGATCCACGAAACCGCCCCTGCCTCCTACGGCTGGGAAGTCGTCCAGAATTCCAATACGATTCCGCAGTTCGACATCGTTCGCGAGAACCCTGCGTCACATCACTCGCAGTTCGAAAGCTGGATCCAGCGGCCGCTCGCCGTGCAGCTCTTCCAGCGCTCCGGCCTCGACTTCGAACAGGCCCGCGTCGCGGCGCGCAACCCAAACTTCCAGCCGATGCCGTTGAAGGCGACGCTGACCGCGCGCTATTCGGCGACGCCACAGGTCATCAACAGCCACAATGTGGTCGGCATCCTGCCGGGCAAGACACACCCGGACGAGACCATCATCTATTCGGCGCACTGGGACCATCTCGGCATCGGCAAACCCGACGCGACAGGCGACCGGATCTACAACGGCGCGGTCGACAACGGCACCGGCGTGTCTCAGCTGATCGACCAGGCGCGCGTGTGGGCGCATGGCCCGCAGCCCGACCGTTCGGTCGTCTTCCTTGCCGTCACCGCCGAAGAGAAAGGCCTGCTCGGCTCAGAATATTATGCGACGCACCCCATTTACACGCCGGGCAAGACGGTCGCCGACCTCAACGTCGACGCATGGCTTCCCGACGGTCGCCAGAAGGACTTCACGATCCGCGGCACTGCAAAGCTCGACCTTACGGATTACGTAATCGCTGCCGGCAAGGCACAGGGCCGCTACTACGTGCCCGACCCGCATCCCGAGACGGGCGGATTCTATCGGTCCGACCACTTCCCGTTCGCGAAGGCCGGCGTCCCGGCGATCAGCTTCTCCGAAGGGCTCGACCTGGTGAACGGCGGCACGCAGCGCGGCGAGCAGCTCTCCAGCGAATACAACCGCCTGCACTATCACCAGCCGAGCGACCAATGGCAGGCGAACTGGGACTGGAGCGGAGTCGCCGAGAACGCCGAGCTGCTGCATCAGGTCGGCCTCAGGCTAGCCAATTCACGCGACTGGCCGAACTGGTCGGCTGACAGCGAGTTCAGAGCCGCTCGGGACGCAACTGCAGCGGAACGCGGCGCTGCGCCCGCTCCAGCTCAGCCTCCGTCGCCCCGATCCGGCGAGCGCGGTTGATCGGCACGCAAACCGCTCCTCCGGAGCGCACGACCCGGGACTGGCAGGGCTGGGCGATCCTGGGCCTGCTCCTCGTCGCGCTGGCCATAATCATCGGGCTCAACCATTGGCCGAAAGCCGAACTTGCGCCTCGGACTGCAAAGACGGGCCTACCACTGGCGCGCGAACAGCGTTCGGTCACCTTTGACACCGCCGATCTGACGTTCGACGTCCAACCGGACAAGCGCCGAATCGACGGGCGCGCAATCCTCGGCTTCACGGTCAAGGCACCGATCGCCAAGCTGGAGTTCGATCTCGATCCCGAACTTCCGATCTCCTCGATCGTCGCAGATGACCGCCCCCTGCCCGTCTCCGCGTGGAAGAACGACGGCGGCCTTGTCACCGTCAACCTTTCTGTCGCCAAGCGCGCGGGCGACAGACTGACGCTCGCCATCGCCTACGGCGGCCACCCGCATGTGGCGAAGAGGGCGCCCTGGGACGGCGGCATCGTGTGGCGCTACACAAAGGCGGGTCAGCCATGGGCAGCGACTGCGGTCGAAGGCGAAGGCTGTGACCTCCTCTGGCCGTGCTTCGACAACAGCCTCGTCGAGGTCGGTACTGTGACGCAGCATGTCATCGCACCGAGAGGTCTCTCGGCGCCGTCGAACGGCCGGCTGCTCGGCGTCGACACGCTTCCCGACGGGAGGACACGCTGGAACTGGCGGGCGTCGCATCCCAACAATTATGCGATCGCGATCGACCTCGCTCCCTACAAGCTGGCACACACGACCTATTACAGTCGCTTCGGAGATCGCTTCCCGATCGATTACTGGTACCTGCCCGGCGAAGAGCGGCAGGCTGCCGCGCTCCTCGGCGAGATGATCCAGACGGTCGGCTTCTTCGAG
>DASQYQ010000460.1:0-8957 GCA_035639115.1 Sphingomicrobium sp.
TCAACCGCGAACTGTCGATCACGAAGACGCTTCGGACACCGGTCAACTTCATCGTCCACACGCTCCACGAGGTGAACGACGGCCTCGCGCACGGGCGCTTCTTCTTCATGGATGTCGCCCGCGACGGCATCGCCATCTACCAAAGCGACGGCAGCGATCTTGCCGAGCCCAAGCCGAAGACGCCCGAACAGGCTCTAGCGATGGCCAGGGAATATTATGAGGAGTGGTTTCCGGCCGCCATTAAACGCTTCGATGGTGCCAAATTCCACATAGATAAAGGCAACTTCAAAGATGCAGCGTTCGACCTTCATCAAACCACGGAACGCCTCTACCATTGCGTTCTTCTCGTCTGCACTTTCTACACACCGCACGTCCACAATCTCGGCTTCCTTCGCACTCAGGCGGAGCGGCTCGACCGGCGTTTGGCATACGTTTGGCCCATCGATACGCGGCGCGAGCGTGCGATGTTCGAGAAGTTGAAGGATGCCTATGTGAAGGCGCGTTATTCCAAGCACTACCGCATCTCGGCGGAGGAGCTGGCCTGGCTCCGCGCTTGCGTCGAGGAACTGGGCCGCGTCGTTCAGGCGATCTGCGAAGAGCGAATCCAGATGCTGGAGCGCAACGATCGAAGCAGCCGGCGGCCGGCCTAAATCTAAATTCTCGCGACCAGATTCCGTCAGGCGTTGGAGGAGCAATGCCGCCAACCGTCGAAGGTTGCCACCGAGCACATCGTCATGTTGGGCAGCCCAAAATTTGTTCAGTCTGATTCCGGCATCGACGTGCGCGCGCGCTCAGCTTCTGTGAGCTCGTCTTTTAGAGTCCCTGCACCTTTGACTTGTTCCGCTACGAACGTAGCGAATGGCTTAATGTCATTGCCGACGCTCGCTGCTTCCAGGCCTTCCATGTAACGCTTGCGATCGTCCACCCTAATTACAGTCCAAGGGTAACCGCCAGAAGCGAGAAGAACGTTCATTAGGAAGCGAGCAGTACGACCATTCCCGTCCGGATAGGGGTGGATGTATCCAAACAACCAGTGCGCTAGAACAGCGCGGACGGATGCTTCATCCTCCTGGCCGATGAGATCGAACAAAGCTGGCATTGCATCACGCACAGCTTCCCAGCGCGGCGGGATATGACTGGAGTTTCGGATAAATACCGCGTCTTTGCGATAGCCAGCGAGCGCCTCTGCTTTGACTATGCCTCCGGCCACGCTGGGCTGGAATAGCTCGCGATACCAAGCGCGATGACCCTCGTTCACTATGGGGCCAACATCGGCCCCAGCAATAACCTTTCCGACATCGTTCCTGACGAGTTGGAAGGCTTGCCAATAGCCGCGGGCCGCCAACGCGTTTCGTTCTTTCAGGTCGCAGCCAAGTTGATCAGGGTTCCAGTTCCCTGAGCGGACGCGTTCGATGAGCTCGGGCGAGACACGGTAGCCCTCGATCGAAAGAGAATGGTACGCGTCGGTCTTGTAGACCTCCTCAACTGCTCGAAGGTATGTCTTTTGGTCTTTTGGAAGACCAGGAGCCGAGGGAAATACCTTCAAGACAGCTTGGCGATGGGTGGCCCAAAGGGCTTGCAGGCGGCCGACGATAGGAGCTGCTTCAGGCCGGATTTCAGCAAATCGATGGTCTTGTTCGAACGGGTCACTTTCGCGCACATCAAAGTCGGCTGCGTTCATCGTCGATTTGATTTCTTCGGCGATGCGGTCTTTGCCAACACGTCGAAGAGCCCCCGCCAGGCGGCCGGCTACGGCCGAGTGTCCGCCAGCGAGAAGTCGCCCAAGCAATTCACTTGGATCTCGGATCTGTGAGAGGATCACTTCAGCTTCGATCGGATATCGCTGGTAGAAGTTGTTGGGGACTTTAATCAATGCTGCGGCGGCCACGAAAACGCGCAAGCCATCGAGTTCCTCTAGGTCGCCCTTGGTGGCCATTTCGGCCTGCTTCAGATCGTAGATCGAAGTGCCATACAGAAGGTTGACGGTGTTGTTGGTGCCCTTAGGGCTGTAGACGATCACCTGCTTTGGAATGACGGTGTGGCCAGCATGGAGCAGCAAAGACTGCTCAGGCGACAGGTGCCACTGGTCACCAAATCGCTCATCCGAATATCGGGCACAGAACTCCCAGAACGATGCGAACCAGGGGGTCGTATCGCCCGTGCGTTCTCCCGGATTGGCTGAAATGAGCCAACCTTTCATCACTTCTTGAACGAAGCCATTCTTGAGAAGGCGCTCTCGGTTGGCGCGGCTCAGTTCGTTAGATTGGAATACTCTCCGCCCTGCTTCCTGCAGGTGTCTCAGCGCATCCAAGGAAGCTGCTAGTTTCTCATGTGGCTGAGGCATGAGGGCTTCTCCGGACCGCTGCGAGTTTATTCCGCCGTGCGATAACAAGTATATTATGTTGCATAAGTACAAGTCAATGGTGTTGTGCGATCACGAGTTTTTCATGTCGCGCTATTACAAGTTTTTCGTGTTGCGCACCCCCAAGGGGCGCAGGCCTACTCGGCCTCATCTCGCGCATATAGGGGCCTGCCAGAGCTCACCTACCCACTCCACGATCGTGACATCACCGTCACCTGCTGCGGTCGGATCTGCATGAACCGCAAGAAGATCAACATCTCGCGCGTGCTCGCTGGGCAGAAGCTCGGCCTCAAGGAAGTCGATGACGATGTCTGGCTGGTCAGCTTCATGCACTACGATCTGGGATATATCGACTTGGAACAGAGAACGTTGCAAACTCTCGACAACCCGTTCGGCGCGAGGTTGTCACCTATGTAGTCGGAACGTTTTGCACTGCAGAGCGTCGATTGCCATCTCCAGCGCGGCCAACGCAAGCTCGGCACGGAGATGTTCCTCCAATGCCCAGCCGATCACCTTGCGGCTGAACGCGTCGAGGATCAATGCGAGATAGACGAACGCCTCAGCTAGCCGAACGTACGTGAAATCGGCTAGCCACAGCTGGTCGATGCCACTTAGTCTCATGCCTCGAGCAAGGTTCGGCACGACCTCCCAGCCATGGCGTGAGTTGGTCGTCAGCGGCGTAAACGGCCGGCGTCTCAAGCAGAGGAGATTATCCTCACGCATCAGGCGCAGCACGCGCTTGTGGTTGACCTGCCAGCCATCACGATGGAGCAGCACGCCGATCCGGCGATAGCCATAATGCCGGTGAGCGAGGCAAAGACGCTGGATCGCATCCCTGACCTCCATCTCCTCGGTCCGCGGTTCCGTCTCATGCCAATGGCGATAGAAGGATGCGCGGCTAACTTCCGCCACCCGGCACAGTCGTTCCACCCTGATGCAGGGCGCTGATCCCATGCCTTGCCGTCCCGTCATCGCCTGGATCTGGGCGAAGACTCCGTCACGCCAGGACCGTCGTTCGGTCGGTGTGACGCCTCGATACGACGCAAGGCACCCCTGAAAAAATCCAGCTCCACTTGCTGCTGGCCAATCTTGCGCTCGAGCTCGGCAATGCGCTCACGAGCACGAACCAGCTCCGCCGGACGCTCAGGCCGCGAAACTCGTTCCGAAGGCTTCTCGGACGACTTATCGCCCTTACGAAGCTGATCACGCCATTGGTAGATGGTCTTGCGAGAAACGCCGAAATCACGCGCTACTCGCGCGACCGACTCGCCCTCATCAATCTGCCCGAGCGCCGCGAGCTTGAACTCCCGGCTGAAAGACTTCCCGCTCATCAGGTCCTCCTACGAGGGACCTGTCACCCTTTCACTGTCTCATTTTCGGGGTGCACAACATTTTTGTTACCCACGTGTCCGGTCCGAACAAGCGGAAACTGGCGCGCCCGGCAGGACTCGAACCTGCGACCCCAAGCTTAGAAGGCTCGTGCTCTATCCAGCTGAGCTACGGGCGCGTGGCCGAAGAAGTAGCGGCAATTGACGAGAAGCGGAACCGCGCTACGCCTGCGTCGATGAAAGCCGAAGGGGAGGGGTTGCGGCACGTTGAGGCGCGGACGCTGCACGGCGCCCGCTTCCGCTATTTCGACTTCGTCATGGTCGCCTTCGTGGTCGTGCTTCTGCTCTCGAACGTTGTCGGGGCGGAGAAGCGCTCTGTCGTCAACCTGCCGGGCGTCGGTCTCTGGCCGTTCGGCGCTGGAATCCTCTTCTTCCCGATCTCCTACGTCATCGACGACGTGCTGACCGAAGTCTACGGCTATGCCCGCGCACGCCGGGCGATCTGGGCCGGCTTCGGCGCGCTCCTGTTCATGGCGGTGATGGAGTGGACCGTCGTCCACCTGCCGGTGGCGCCGGGTTGGACAGGGCAGCCCGCCTACGAGCGCGTCTTCGGCTCCGGCTGGCGGATCATCGCTGCCTCGATGTGCGCCTTCTTCGCGGGCGATTTCTTGAACTCCGTCGTCCTCGCGAAGATGAAGATCTGGACCGAGGGCAAGCATCTATGGACCCGGACGATCGGCAGCACGATCGTCGGTGAGGGCGCCGACAGCCTCATCTTCTATCCGCTCGCTTTCCTTGGAATGCCCGACTGGCCGGCTTCGATCATGCTCCAGGTGATGCTCAGCCAATTCATCCTGAAGGTAAGCTGGGAAGCCCTGCTGACGCCGGTCACCTACGCGGTGGTGGGTTGGCTCAAGACCAAGGAGGGCGTCGACGTCTATGATGTGGGAACGGATTTTACGCCGTTCACCGTCGACGATTAGTCAGAAGCAGGACGGCTGAAACCGAGTAGGAGGGGCGCAGGATCAGGCTGCGACGGTCTCGAGAAGCCCTTCGAACAGCTTGCGCCCGTCCATTCCGCCGTGCGCTGGCTCGATGACGCGCTCCGGATGCGGCATGAGTCCGAGCACGTTGCCGGCATCATTGAGGATGCCCGCGATCCTTCGCGCGGACCCGTTCACCTCCTCGAGGTAGCGGAATGCGACGCGGCCTTCGCCTTCGATGCGGTCGAGCGTTGAATCGTCGGCCTGATAGTTGCCGTCGTGGTGCGCGACCGGAAAAACGATCTGCTCGCCGGCGTTGTAGGCTGAAGTGAACAGGCTCTGGCTGTTCTCGACGCGCAAGTTCACGGGCCGGCATACAAAGCTTAGGCCAGCGTTTCGCATCAGTGCGCCGGGGAGAAGGCCGGCCTCGGTCAGGACCTGAAAGCCGTTGCAGATGCCGATCACCGGCACTCCGCGATCCACGGCGTGCTTGACGGCCCGCATCACTGGCGAGCGGGCGGCCATCGCTCCGGAACGCAAATAATCGCCGTAAGAGAAGCCGCCGGGGACGCCGATGAAATCGGTCCCTTCGGGAAGCTCCGATTCCTTGTGCCACACCATCGCGGGCTTGCGCCCGGTTACCTGCTCCAGAGCGACTGCCAGGTCCCGATCGCAGTTTGAGCCAGGAAAGACGATGACGGCGCTTTTCATGCGTTCTCCAGGCGCTCGATCCGGAAATTCTCGATGACCGTGTTCGCGAGCAGTTTCCGGCACATGTCCTCGATGTCAGAATCGCTGACTCCGTCGGCGAGGTCGAGCTCGATGAGCTTCCCTGCACGAACGTCGTTCACGCCGGCAAAGCCGAGGCCTTCGAGCGCATGGTGGATGGCCTTGCCCTGTGGGTCGAGGACTCCGGATTTGAGCGTGATGAAGACGCGCGCTTTCATGTGATCGCCTGCTGAATTCCTAAAGCGTGACGCGCCCTATGGCTGCGGTGACCGACAGGGGCAAGCTTTACCCTCTGTTTACCTTGGCAATGGACAATTGGAACGAGCCGGTCAGTTCTTCACCGGCGCTCGGGAGGAGTTTGCATGGTCGGTGGTCTAGCAATCGCCATGTTCATCGCCTTGGTAGGCTGGGGCGGACGATATTTCGGTTGGGACGACCCAAGCGGGAAGGTCCAGCTCGCCCTCGTCACCGCCTTCATTCTTGGCATTATCGGCGGATACAAGGCCAAGGGTTGAGCAAGCCTCAGCTATGAGGCCCAGATTGCCAATAGAATAACGATCGACATCAATCCCAGAACGGCGTTGATGGGGATCAGAAGCGCGTGCGGGATTGGCTGGATGTCCGGTCGCGGCGGCGGTTTTACGCCCTGCAATTCCCTCCAGACGGCGGCGACCAGGCAGAATAAGGCAAATATCACGAGGGCCGAGGCGCTCAACTTTCCGGCCCAGCCTGGAAGGATGTCCTGCATCAGGGTTCGCGCGCCGACGCCGCTAGCCAAGGCGGCGAGCGCGGTTCGCATCCACGCTGCATAGGTCCGCTCAGAGGCCAGGTACGTCCGGTCGGTCGCGAGGATGGTGCGCCGATCGGCGGCATCGGCCAATTCGGCAGTGCTTTGCTGGATCTCGGTGGCGGTCCGCTCGAACTCGGCCGTCTCCTTGCGCAATTCCGTCGCCTTCGGTGCGGCATTGTCCATTTGGCGCTCCATGCGATCGGGCGACGCGCGAATGGCTGCGGGGTTCCGCCACTTGCAACCATGTTAGCGCGGCCGTAGCGGCGACAGTCGGAGAACCGACATGGACGACGTGATGGACAAGGCCACGACGAGCCCGATTTCGACACGCAAGCACGGCGACGTGCTCATCATCCTCAGCAACAACCCGCCGGTGAATGCTCTCTCGACGCCAGTTCGCCAGGGGCTGGTCGATGCGATCGCCGAAGCGGAAGCGGACGAAGGGGTTCGAGCGGTGGTCATCGCCTGCGAGGGCCAGACCTTCTTTGCGGGCGCCGACATCACCGAGTTCGGTAAGCCACCGCAATCACCCTGGCTGCCCGGGGTCGTCGACACGATTGAAAATTGCTCGAAGCCGGTGGTTGCCGCCATCCATGGAACGGCGCTTGGAGGCGGGCTCGAAGTCGCGCTCGCCTGCCATTACCGGGTCGCCGACAAGTCGGCGAAGCTCGGGACTCCGGAGGTGAAACTTGGTCTCCTCCCCGGGGCTGGCGGGACTCAGCGGCTTCCGCGCGTGGCCGGCGTCAGGAAGGCGCTCGAGATGTGCGCGACCGGCAATCCGATCGGTGCCAAAGAGGCGTTCGACTGTGGCCTCGTCGACCGAATGGTCGAAGGCGACCTCATCCCTCACGCGGTCGGCTTTGCGGAAGAGGTCCGTGCAGTGCGGCCGATCGAGAAGTCGTCCGAACGGAAGGACCGGATGGCCGATGTGGATCCAGCCCTGTTCGACGAGTTTCGGAAGGAGAATGCGAAGCGCTTCCGGGGCTTCGATGCGCCTTTCAAGAACATCCAGGCGGTGAAGATCGCGACCGAGAAGCCCTACAGCGAAGGCGTTATCGAAGAGCGCAAGCTCTTCATGGAGCTGATGGGCGGTGAGCAGTCCGCGGCGCAGCGCTATTTCTTCTTCGCCGAACGCAAGGCGAACAAGATCGAGGGCCTGCCCGACGGCACTGAACCTCGACCGGTCCGAAAGGTCGGCGTGATCGGCGCAGGAACCATGGGCGGCGGAATCTCGATGAATTTCCTTAGCTCCGGAATCCCGGTGACGATCGTCGAGATGGGGCAGGAGGCGCTGGACCGCGGCTGCGGCGTGATGCGCAAGAATTACGAATCGAGCGCGGCGAAGGGAAAGCTCACCTCCGAGCAGGTCGAAAAAGCGATGGGCTATCTCCAGCCGACGCTCGATTTCGCGGCGCTCGCGGACTGCGACCTCGTCATCGAGGCGGTCTACGAGAATATGGACGTGAAAAAGGAGGTGTTCGGAAGGCTCGACAAGATTGCGAAGCCGGGAGCGATCCTCGCGTCCAACACTTCCTATCTCAACATCGACGAGATCGCAGCGAGCATTTCGCGGCCCGGCGACGTGGTTGGAATGCACTTCTTCTCGCCCGCCAACATCATGAAGCTCCTGGAGGTGGTGCGCGGAGCGAAGACGGCGCCGGACGTGCTCCTGACCGCGATGCAGATCGGGAAGAAGATTCGGAAGGTGCCAGTCGTCGCCGGCGTCTGCCACGGCTTCATCGGAAACCGAATGCTGATGCCGCGGCAGATCGAGGCGACGAAGCTTCTTCTCGAGGGCGCCACGCCGGAGCAGGTGGACCGAGTCCATGTCGAGTTCGGAATGCCGATGGGTCCGTTCCAAATGGCCGACCTGGCAGGCGTCGACATAGGCTGGCATCGCGATCCGAACCGGATCGAAACCGTCCGCGACGCGCTCTGCGCGATCGATCGCTGGGGCCAGAAGAAGGGCGCCGGCTTCTACGATTATGACGATAAGCGTCGGCCCTCACCGTCACCCTTGGTGAAACAGATCATCGAGGATTTCGCTGAGAAGAAGGGCGTCGAACGCCGCGACATCAGCGACGAGGAGATCGTCGAGCGCACTCTCTACGTGATGGTCAACGAGGGCGCGAAGATTCTCGAGGAGGGCATTGCCCAGCGGGCGTCCGATATCGATGTCGTCTGGGTCTACGGATATGGCTGGCCGGTCTATCGCGGCGGACCGATGTTCTGGGCGGATAATGTGGGCCTCAGGAAGATCGTCGATGGCCTGAAGCGGCAGGAAGAGCGGATGAAGCCAGAGTTCAGCTTCTCCAAGCTGCTGCTCGACAAGGCCGAGAAAGGCGAAAGCTTTACACGATAGGGCGCCGCTCTTCAGGAAGGAGAGCAAGCATCGCGACGGCGACTGCGGCGATGGCTGCGCTGGTGATGAATGTCGCAGAGGCGCCCTGGCGATCCCACAGCCATCCTGCGCCCAAGCTCGCAAGCAGAGCGCCGATCCCGGTCACGAAATAGAAGGCTCCGAAGCTCGTCGCGCGCAACTCTTCGGGCGCGCTGTCGGCAATCATTCGGGAGAAGATGCCCTGGGTGAGCGCCATGTGCACGCCCCAAAGACTGGTTCCTATGACGAGGCCGACGAAATTGTTCGTCTCCGCCAGCACCAGGTTGCCTGCGATGAGCACTAGAATTCCGCAGATCAGGATCATTCGAGGGCGGACTCGGTCGCTCAGCGCGCCGGCGGGATAGGAAAGCGCGACATAAGCGAG
>DASQYQ010000461.1:0-4848 GCA_035639115.1 Sphingomicrobium sp.
GGTCATTGCCGAGCCAATCGACCTTCATTCCGAGATCCAGCTCCGGCCCGATCGCGAAGACCTTGCCGCCCTTGCGCGACACCTTGCGGACGCGGGTTGCGATCAGCGGCGCTTCCCAGCGGATGTTTGAGCCAACGAGCAATAGGACGTCGGCATTCTCGATGCCCCCGATGGTCGAATTGAAGGCCACCGCAGAGAGGCTGGTGCAATCATAGTCGAGGCCCGTCTGCCGGCCTTCGAGGAGCTTGCTCCCCTGACGTTCGAGCAGCTTTTTCGCGGCGTACATCGTCTCGGCATCGAGCAGGTCCCCGGCAATCGCCGCGACCTTGCTTCCCGCCTTCTTCAACTGCTTGGCGAAGATATCGAGCGCTTCCTTCCAGCTCGCCTCGCGAAGCTTACCCTTTTCCCGGACCCAAGGACGATCGAGCCGGTTGCGAACGAGCGCGTCGACGTGATGGCGGGTCTTGTCGCTGATCCACTCCTCGTTCACGTCCTCGTTGATGCGCGGGAGGATACGCATCACCTGCCGTTGGCGGACGTCGAGGCGGATGTTCGAGCCGACCGCGTCCATGACGTCGATGCCAGGCACGCGGCGAAGCTCCCAGGGTCGCTGCTCGAACAGCTGCGGCTTCTGGAGGAGCGCGCCGACGGGACAGACATCGGCGAGATTGCCGGCCAGCTCGCTCGTGACGGTCCGCTCGAGGTATGACGTGATCTGGCTGTCCTCGCCCCGATAGAGCATCCCGATCTCTGGAACGCCCGCGACTTCCTGGGAGAAGCGAATGCAACGCGTGCATTGGATGCAGCGGGTCATCGAGGTCTTGATGACCGGGCCCATGTACTTGTCGTCGACGGCGCGCTTGTTCTCCTCGAAGCGCGAGCCGCTGCGCCCGTAGGCCACCGCCTGGTCCTGGAGGTCGCACTCGCCGCCCTGGTCGCAGATCGGGCAGTCGAGCGGGTGATTGATGAGAAGAAACTCCATCACCCCTTCACGGGCCTTCTTCACCATCGGCGTGTCTGTGCGGATGTTTTGGCCGTCGGCAGCGGGCAGCGCGCAGCTAGCCTGCGGTTTGGGCGGCCCGGGGGCGACCTCAACCAGGCACATGCGGCAATTGCCGGCGATCGACAGCCGCTCGTGATAGCAGAAGCGAGGGATTTCCTTGCCCGCAAGCTCGCAAGCCTGCAGCACGGTCGCGCCCTGGGGGACTTCCAGCTCGACGCCGTCGACGGTGACCTTAGGCATCGGTGTCGTCCTTGTCCTTCCGAACAGTGCGCGTGATCTGCGTAACGCGCGGTCCGCTGCGTGACGCGGCAAGTGCAGCGATGATCGCGATGGCGACCGCGACGATGATGATGAGAGTCTGCGCGCTCATCAGTCCTCGATCCTTTCGCGCTGCTTTTGCGTATCGGCGCCCGGGGAGCGATCGGGGGATCTGTACCCGAAGATCGCAAGAGCCCCGACCGCGGCTAGCGCCGCGACGATGATGATCACGGTCGTCGACACATGGATCCCGCCGATCGTCCGGTGGGGGGCGAGCAGCGCCACTCCAATCGATGGGAAGCTCATTCCGCAGCCTCCAACATCTGCCGGCCAGAGCGTTCGGCGATCCGTCGCTCGAGCTCGGGCCGGAAGTGGCGCACCAAGCCCTGGATCGGCCAGGCGGCGGCGTCACCAAGCGCGCAAATGGTATGACCTTCGACTTGCTTGGTGACGTCGATCAGCTTGTCGATGTCTGCGACCTCGGCGTCGCCGACGCGCAGCTTCTCCATCATCCGCCACATCCAGCCGGTGCCTTCGCGGCACGGCGTGCACTGGCCGCAGCTCTCGTGCTTGTAGAAGTAGGAGATGCGGCTGATCGCGCGAACAATGTCGGTCGACTTATCCATGACGATCACCGCCGCAGTGCCGAGGCCGGAGCCGAGCGCCTTCAATCCATCAAAGTCCATCGGCGCGTCCATTATCTCGGCGGCCGGAACGAGCGGCACCGAGGAGCCGCCTGGGATCACCGCCAGCAGATTGTCCCAACCGCCGCGGATGCCTCCGCCATGGCGCTCGATCAGCTCGCGAAAGCTGATGCCCATCGACTCCTCGACAGTGCACGGCGTGTTGATGTGGCCCGAGAGCTGGAACAGCTTCGTTCCCTCGTTCTTCGGGTTGCCGATGCTCGCGAACCATTCTGCTCCGCGGCGGAGGATGGTCGGCGTTACCGCGATGCTCTCGACATTGTTGACCGTAGTCGGACAGCCGTACAGGCCGGCCCCCGCGGGGAATGGAGGCTTGAGGCGCGGCTTGCCCTGCTTGCCCTCGAGGCTCTCGAGCATCGCCATCTCTTCGCCGCAGATGTAGGCGCCCGCACCGCGGTGGACGAAGACGTCGAAGTCGTAGCCGCTGCCTGCCGCGTTCTTGCCGAACAGGCCGGCGTCGTAGCACTCCTTCACGGCGCGCCGCAGGACCTCGGTCTCGCGAATGAACTCGCCGCGGATGTAGATGTAAGCCGCGCGTGCACGCATCGCGAAACCGGCGACAAGTGCGCCTTCGAGGAGCTTGTGCGGATCGTTGCGGATGATTTCGCGGTCCTTGCACGATCCGGGCTCGGATTCGTCCGCGTTGATGACGAGGAAGTTGGGCTTACCGGGCTTGGGCTCCTTGGGCATGAAGCTCCACTTCATGCCGGTGGGGAAGCCGGCGCCGCCGCGCCCCCGAAGCCCCGACGCCTTGATCGCGTCGATGATCGAGTCCTGGCCGATGGCCATGAGCGCCTTGGTATTGTCCCAGTCGCCGCGCTGCTGGGCAGCCTTTAGCCACGGCTCCTGAAAGCCGTAGAGGTTGGTGAAGATGCGGTCCTTGTCCGCGAGCGGTCCGGTGTAGCCCATCAGTGCGCCACTCCGTTGGCGAAGAACCAGATCAAGAACACGACGATCAGAACGAGCAAGCCGAGCTTGATCACGCCCTTCAGGAACTTGAAGGCGAGGAAGGCCAGCACGACAGCTACGATGACTGCGGCGATCGTCATTTGATCCGCTTCGTTCCCGTGCCGAGCTTGTTCTGGGCGAACATCACGATCCCGACGCAGAGCGCGAGGATAATCGCGATCTTGATGATCTTGAGCAGCAGCCCGATCAGAAGGATGCCGACGATGACGGCGACGATGAGGCCGATCATAGCGCACCCTCCGGCGGACCGGCGGTCGCGGTCCACTGCGGCCGATAGTCGTAATTGCGCTCGGCCATTTTCCTGAGCGTGGTCGGGCCGCCGACGGGGCAGCTCGTCTGGCGATCGATCTGGGGGCCCGGCTTCGGAGTCTTGCCGGCTGCGAGAGCGTCGAGGATCGCGGTCATGCTCTCCTCGGTCAGGTCCTCGTAATTATCGTCGTTGATCTGCACCATGGGCGCATTCGCGCAGGCGCCGAGGCATTCGACCTCGGTCAAGGTGAACAGCCCGTCCTCGCTCGTATGACCCTTCCGGAGGCCGCGCTTGTAGCAGGCCTCGAGGACATCGTCCGAGCCGCGCAGCATGCACGGCGTCGTGCCGCACACCTGGACGTGGAAGCGGCCGACCGGTTCGAGATTGAACATCGTATAAAAGGTCGCGACCTCGAGCACGCCGACGTAGGACATGTCGAGCTCGCGGGCGACGAACTCCATCACCGGGATCGGCAGCCACCCCTGCGTATTCGTTTCCGCCCCGACCTGCCGCTGAGCGAGGTCGAGCAGCGGGATCGACGCCGACATCTGCCGCCCTGGCGGATAGCGCGCGATGATCTCCTCGGCCTTGCGCGCATTCTCGTCGGTCCACTGGAACTTCTCCCAGCGGGCGCGCTGTTCGGGGCTGTCGAGGATTCCTGCCTGGCCGGCCATTAGCGGTCGATCTCCCCGAACACGGGGTCGATTGCGGAAAGAACCGCCGTCGTATCGGCCAGCATGTGGCCCTTCATCATCATGTCCATCGCCTGGAGGTGGCTCATCATGGTCGGGCGAATCTTGCAGCGGTAGGCGCGGTTCGTTCCGTCGGCGACCAGATAGACGCCCAACTCGCCCTTGGGACTCTCGGTCGCGACGTAAACCTCGCCCGCGGGCACGTGATAGCCCTCGGTGTAGAGCTTGAAGTGGTGGATCAGCGCTTCCATCGACGTCTTCATTGTCGAGCGCATGGGCGGGAAGACCTTGCTGTCGGCACCGACCGGCCCCGGCGGGAGCTCCTTCAGGCACTGGCGAGCGATACGCCAGCTCTGCCGAACCTCTTCGACCCGAACCATGAAACGGTCGTAGCAGTCGCCGTTGGTGCCAACCGGAATGTCGAAATCCATTCGGTCATAGACTTCGTAGGGCTGCGCCTTTCGGATATCCCACGGCACACCCGACCCGCGGATCATCGGCCCTGAGAAACCCCACGCGATCGCATCGTCCTTGTGGACGATGCCGATGTCGACGTTACGCTGCTTGAAGATTCGGTTGTCGGCGACGAGACTGATAGAATCTTCGAATATTTGCAGCCGGTTGTCGAGGAACTCTCCGATCTTGTCGAGCACGGCGGGAGGGATGTCCTCGCGCACTCCCCCGACGCGGAAGTAGTTGGCGTGCATCCGCGCTCCCGAGACATGCTCGTAGATCTGCATAAGATCTTCGCGGATCTCGAACAGCCACAGGTTCGGCGTCATCGCGCCTACGTCCATGATGTGGCTTCCAAGGTTGAGGACGTGATTTTTGATGCGGGTAAGTTCCGCCATCATCGTCCGGATGTACTGGGCGCGTAGCGGAATCTCGAGACCGAGCAGCTTCTCGATCGCCAGCACGAAGCCGTGCTCCATGCACATCGGCGAGCAGTAATCGAGCCTGTCGAAGTAAGGG
>DASQYQ010000462.1:0-2972 GCA_035639115.1 Sphingomicrobium sp.
CGAATCAGCGTGTTATATTGCCGCACGGACTCGTTGTAGTCGCGGCGGGCGACCTCGATCCGGTTCTCCGTCCCCTCGAGCTGATCCTGGAGCGCCAGAAAGTTCTGGTTTGACTTCAAGTCCGGATAGGCTTCGACGCTGACGAGCAGACGCCCAAGGGAGCCGCTCAGCTGGCTCTGCGCCGCCTGGAAGGCCTGGACCTTCGCTGGGTCGCTGAGATCGCCGGCGTTCAGCTGCACGCTGGTCGCCTTCGCGCGCGCCTGGGTGACCTCGGTCAGAACGCTCTTCTCCTGCTGTGCATAGCCCTTCACGGTAGCGACGAGGTTCGGAATGAGGTCCGCACGGCGCTGATAGTCCGCCTGCAGGTCTCCCCACTTGGCGTTAACTTGCTCCTCGGCTGTCGGAACGCTGTTGATCCCGCAGCCGGCGAGCGAAACGGCGGCTAGCGGCGCGAACAAACCGAGACGGCGAATTACAGTCATGTCCCCCTCCCACTGGTCAGGTGCGCGGATAGGTAGAGCCACGGCCGTTCGCTTTCAATATGCTGTCTTAGATTTACAATACAGCGACGTCGCTACTGCCGTTTGCCGCATATTCGGCTAATGTGCTCCAGTGACAGAAGGGGACGGCCAATGCTGAAGGATTTCCGCGCTTTCATTGCCAAGGGAAACGTTCTCGACCTCGCCGTAGCGGTGATCATCGGCGCGGCCTTCGGGAAGATCGTCACCAGCTTGACCGATGACATCATCATGCCCGTTGTCGGCAAGATCTTCGGCGGCCTCGATTTCTCCAGCCATTTCATCCTGCTCGGCCCGGTGCCGGCGGATTATCACGGGTCAATGACGGATTATGCGGCTCTCAAGAAGGCGGGTGCGCCGATTCTCGGCTGGGGTCAGTTCGTGACCGAGGTGGTCAGCTTCCTGATTCTCGCCTTCATCATCTTCCTCATGGTTCGCTGGGCGACGAGGCTCATGCCCAAGAAGGAAGAGGTGGCCGCAGGACCGACCGAGGTCGAGCTGCTGACCGAAATCAGAGATGAGCTTCGGAAGCGCTGAGCGTTACTTCGGCATCCCGGTGTAACCGGCGGCCTTTCGAAGCGCATTGCCGTCCATCAGGTAGCCGTCGCTCATCACCTGGTCGACGTGGCGCAGATCGCCGATGTTCTTCTCGGGATCGCCGTCGACCAGGAGGAGATCCGCCTCCTTGCCGACCTTGATCGAGCCGGTACGGTTGTCCGCCTTGACGTTGCGTGCCGGCGAGATCGTGGCGGTCGAGAGCGCCTCCGCCGGAGTCAGGCCGCCCTTCACGTACAGCTCAAGCTCGCGCACCAGCTCGTAGCCGTAACCGTCGGTTCCGGCGACGATCGGGACGCCGGCGTGGAAGAGCTTGGCGACATATTGGCCCATGTGGTCGACGCTGGCTTGGGCATCCGCCTGGGTCATCCCGGGCAAATAGTCGATATGTCCCGCCTTGAAGCCGCGCTCGACCGAGGCGGGGACGGTGCCGACGTACGGCGCCACTGCCGCGGCCGGTGTTCCCGCATTGGCGAGAAGCACGCCTTCGACCACGACGAGCGTGGGATCGAGGGTGATGTGCTTCTGTGCCATCGTGGCGATCACCGTCTTCATGGGCTCAGCGTTGAGGTCCACATCCTTGAAATACTTGCCCGGGCCGAGCATCCGCATCGTCGTATTGGCCTTGTCGACGACCTCCTGCGGCATCGCCTGCATCGTCGCGAAATAGATGTGGGTGATCTCGTCATAACCGTCGTTGATCGCGTCCAAAGTCCGCATTCCCGCCGGGATGTGCCCGTGGACGTGAAGGCCAAGCTGGTGCGCAAGCTTCGCACCCGGAGTGATCCATTCCGGCTTCATCGAGGTGTAGAACTTCACCGCGGTGAGGTGGTTCGCCGCGATCTTGCGGACGGCCGCCAGTGTCTCGTCGAGGTTCGAAACCGCGAGGCTGCCCTGCGCGACTAGCGGCCCCTTCTGGTCCACGATCACTGAATCCCAGCATTCGGGCGCGAGCAGCGTCAAATTGTTACGGCGCTCGCGCTGTGACACTTCGAGCTCGATCGGTCCACCGGGGTTGCGGCACGAGGTCACGCCGAGCGCCAGCTCGCTCACAGTCTGGAAATCGTCGCCGACGTGCATGTGGCTGTCCCACAGGCCTGGCGTGAGCGTCTTTCCCGCGCCCGCAATCGTCCGCGTCCCCGCTGGCAGGGTCTTCGGCTTCGCACTCCCGACGGACACGATCTTCCCGCCACTCGTCAGCACATATTGATGCTCGAGGAAGCGCTCGCGGTCGGCATCGTACATCTTGACGTTGCTGAATAGTACCGGCCGCTTCGCATCCGCAGTCAGGAACTGCTTCGCGGTGGCGGGGGCTATGGCCGCGATCGCCGCGTCCTGCGCCTCCTGCATCTTGTCGAGATTGCCTTCGTAACCCGCAGGAAGGATCCCCAAGCCGACGAGTGCGCCGAAGAATTTGCCGTTCTCCACCCAGACCGGCTGCGGCGACATGCCGACGCCTTTCACCATGATGAGATCGACGTGCTTCATGCCCTGGGGGCCGGTGACATCGAGGGATCCCACCTTATCGAAGTCGGCATGGCCGGAGGGAAGGAGCGCCATTCCCGAGCCTCCGGCAGCCATCAGCCGGTCGATCTCCGGGGCGTTGCCGAGGAACGGACCGCCGTTCGAAAGGTAGAAGGTCCCGCTCGAATAGGGCACGCTCCCCTTGTCCACCGGACTCGTCCAGCTCGCCTGCCCGTTGGCGACGCTGAAAGTCTCGGCGGAGTCGCCTTGCGGAGTGACCCCGCGAATGACGATATCCGACGGCATTCCGTCCGCGCCGACCTTCATCGTCTCGTCGGTCTCGAAGATCAGGCCTCGGAGCAGGATGGACTGCCGCATCGCGAGGCGCCCGTCGGGCATCGTCCACATATATTCGTCGCCGTGCTTCCCGGCGGT
>DASQYQ010000463.1:0-3470 GCA_035639115.1 Sphingomicrobium sp.
AAGGCATCGTCGACAATCGCAGCGACCGGCTCATGGTCCAGTCGACAATCAGCCTTGCCCATTCGCTCGAGCGCAAGGTTGTAGCCGAAGGCGTCGAGCATCGCGACATTCTGGAAGTGCTGGTCGAGCTCGACTGCGACATCGCCCAGGGGTTCGCCGTTGGCCGTCCAATGAGCCTCGAGAGCCTCGCGAAGCGGGTCGGCTCCGGCCGGCGTCGCACCGCAGCCTAATCCTCGTCGGGCATTTTGCCCGCCGCAAGAACTCCCCCGTAAAATTCAGGTGAAGACTGTCGCCGTCGAAGTTGCGGCGCGAGTTCTTGGTGAATCATTTGCTAACCATATCGATTAAGGTTAATGTCCTCGTACCTGCCGAATCGCAGTACTTAAAAACGGGGACGTAAAATGAAGAAGACTAAAGCGACCCGCGGCTTCTGGACCTGGCTCATGGGCGGGGGCTGGAGCGGCGCCGGCGGCGGCGGCTGAGCCACTGCCTGGTCCTGTAAAGCGGACCTATAAATCAAAGACTTAGAAAGCGCCTGCCGCGTGGTGGGCGCTTTTGTCTTGCCTACAATTATCGCAACTCTCTCCGAGCTGGAATGCGGTTCCGGCATGGGCTAGCGCCGCGTCATGCTACGCCAATCAAGCACCCTAATATCGATTCGCTCGAGTCGGCCGGGACTGCACGAAATCACCGACGAGGTGGTCGATTTCGTTAACGAAACGGGCATTCGAGAGGGGCTGCTGAACGTTTTTTGTCGGCATACGTCGGCTTCCCTGTTGATCCAGGAGAACGCAGCGCCGGCGGCACGTCGCGACCTGGAGCGCTACTTCGGACACATCGCGCCCGAAGCGGGCGACTATGAGCATAATGACGAAGGGCCCGACGACATGCCGGCCCATCTGCGGTCGGCGCTCACCGCGACACAGCTTTCAATCCCCGTGAAGGACGGCAAGCCGGTTCTCGGCACTTGGCAGGGGATCTTCTTGTTCGAGCATCGCGACAACACACTGGAGCGCGAAATCGCGCTTCACCTGATCGGCGAATGAGCCTCGAGAGCGTCAAGGCGTGGCTCGCGGCGAACGCCCCGGATCTCAGGCTGATCGAGGTCGAGGACAGCACCGCCACCGTTGAGACTGCTGCGAAGGCGCTCCGCGTTGAGCCGGGGCGAATTGCGAAGACTCTCGCCGTCCGCGCCGGCGATCGCCTCTTTCTTCTTTGTACGCGCGGCGACGCGCGGCTCGACAACCGCAAGTGCAAGGATCAGTTCGGCGCCCGGCCGCGCATGCTCGGGCCGGAGGAGACATTCGAAGTAACCGGCCATCAGGTCGGCGGCGTCTGTCCTTTCGGGCTGGCGCAGCCTCTGCCGGTCTATCTCGACGTGTCACTCAAGGCGTTCGACGTCGTTTATCCCGCAGGAGGTTCTCTCAATACTTCAGTGGAAGTGCCGACCGAGCGGCTGTTCGGCCTCGTCGCAGAAGGCTGGGTCGATCTATGCGTGCTGCGCAGCGAAGCGGCCGGGGTCTAGCTCCGCCGCGCTAACTTGTGCCACCGGCCAGGGATCGCCTGCGATAAGCGACGCCGTAATCGCCGCCATCGCCGGAGAGGTCTGCAGCCCGAAGCCGCCCTGCCCTGCGAGCCAGAAGAACCCGTCCGCGTCCCGGGCAAAGCCCACGGCCGGATGCCGGTCGCGCGTGAAGGTCCTCAGTCCCGCCCACTTGCTGTGGATCTGCCGCACCTCGACGGTCGTCCGCTGTTCCATTCGGTAGGCCGCCAGCGCGACTTCATACTCGTCGGGCTGGGCGTCGCACGGCTCGCTCGGCACTTCGTCCATCGGCGAAGCTAACAAGCGGCCGCTCTCCGGCGCAAAATAGAGCTCATCGGAAATCGTCTTGGCGAAAGGCAGTCCCTCTAGGTTCGTGCCCTGCTCGGCGTCGAATGTGATGATCGTCCGCCGCTTTGGTTCGAGGCCGAGCGCTTTCACGCCGCCGAGCATTGCGATCCGATCGGCCCATGCGCCGGCCGCATTGACGAGGATTGGCGCGGTGAAGATTGCGCCGGTTTCGCTCTTTACCGTCCAGCCGCCGCCCGTCCCGTCAATTCGGCTCACGCGCGTGCCGGTATGGAGTTCGCCACCGTGGCTTCGCAACTGACGCAAATTCCCCTGCAGCAAGCCATGCGCGTCGAGTCGGATCGCGCTGTGGTCTGCAAGGCCGTGAACGGCATCTTCCTTCAGCAGCGGGCACAGCGCGTTAACGCCCGTCGCATCGAGCCGAGTAAGGTCGGCAAACTGCCGGATTTCGACCTCAAGTGAGTCGAGCGACGCCCGCTCTTCCTCGCGCGCATGAATCAGGACCGGCATCGAATGGCCGAGCGGCGCGTTCGTGAAGCCAGCGGGAGGATTTTCGATGAAGCTGCGGCTGGCGAGCGTCAGCGCGCGAACGAGACGATCGCCGAGGAAGTAATGGAGCATTGTGGCGCTGCGGCCCGACGAATGAAAGCCGACCTGATCTTCGGCCTCCAGCACCACCACGTGCGCGTTCTGCGAGAGAGCCGCCGCGGCAGAGAGGCCCGCGATTCCGCCGCCGATGACGATGATATCGGAAGCGCTCACGCGTTCGTCAGCCGCTCGCTCACCACCTTTCCGCCTTGCGTCAGGCGGATCGCCTTAACGATCTCGTCGTCGTCCGGAAGGTTCGGGCTGCCCGTCTCCTTGTCCCAGAAGGCGCTGAGAAAATTGTAGAGATTGCGGGCGAATAGCGCGGAAGCATCTGCGCCGAGGCTGCGTGCGAGGTTCGACGCGCCGATGATCGTCACGCCGTGTTTCTCCACGCTCTCACCGCTGACAGTGCCCTCGACGTTCCCCCCGGCGTCCGCGGCGAGGTCGACGATCACGCTGCCAGGCCGCATCGTCGCCACCTGCGCATCGCTGATCAGGCGTGGGGCTGGCCTGCCGGGGATCAGCGCGGTCGTGATGACGATGTCCTGCTTGGCGATATGGCCGGACACCAGCTCAGCCTGAGCCTTCTGATATTCGGGTGACATTTCAGTGGCGTAGCCGCCGCTGCCTTCGCCTTCGATGCCCGCGACCTGCTCGACGAAGATGGGCTTGGCCCCGAGCGACTGGATCTGCTCCTTGGTCGCCGAGCGAACGTCGGTTGCGCTGACTTGCGCGCCGAGGCGCTTGGCGGTGGCGATCGCCTGAAGGCCGGCGACTCCGACGCCCATGACGAACACCTTGGCCGGGCTGACCGTACCCGCAGCGGTCATCATCATCGGGAAAGCGCGCCCGTAGACGGCGGCCGCGTCGACCACCGCCTTATACCCCGCGAGGTTCGACTGCGATGACAATATGTCCATCGATTGCGCGCGGGTGATGCGCGGCATCCATTCCATCGCGAGCGCTTCAAGCCCCGCTGAGGCATAGCCGTCGATCCGATCCCGCTGGCGAAGCGGATCGAGGCCTCCAACGA
>DASQYQ010000464.1:0-14517 GCA_035639115.1 Sphingomicrobium sp.
GGCGCCCTTTGCGACCGCTTGGTTGAGCGTCTCCGCTGTCGCATCGTCCACAGTCGGCGCCTGCGGCCGGAACAGGCCAAGCTGGAATGTTGGTTGATTGGGATGATGGACGGTCAGCCAACGGTAGCCGCCATTGCTGACGTCGGTGTGGACCTCGAACCCGAGTTTCTCGACATAGAATCGGAGCGCTTCGTCCTGATCGTGGACGTAGACGCCGGCTACCTGGACACCTTCGCTCATGGAACCTCCTTCTCTTCGGAGGCCTCATTATCTGCCGCGCCGCGCCGCCGCTTCTCCGAAACTGCGATCTTGAGGTGGGGCCGGTGAGCGGCGCTCACGAAGCAGTGCGGGACCTTGTCGAGTGCGTTCGGAATCGCCTGCTCCCGCTCGCGCAGCTCGCTGGGGCTTTCGCCGGTAATGTCGCGAAACACTCGGCCGAACGTGCCCAGGCTGTTCCAGCCGGTCTGGAACGCGATGTCGATAATCGGCTGGTCGGAATCGCGGAGCAGCGCTTTTGCCCTCTCGATCCGCCGAGTCAGCAGATAACGATGCGGCGGAAGCCCGAATGCATTCTTGAACGAGCGGGCGAAGTGGGCCTCCGAAACGCCGCTAACGCGCGCAAGGCGCTCCACCGGCCATTCTTCTTGCGAGGCCGAATCCATCCGATCCTTGGCGCGCAGGAGGCGCCGTAACAGCCGGAGGTCCTTCGTCGCGTTACTCACGTTAGCAGCCCATAACTGCCATGCGTCGCCTTCGCTAACTGCAGTCCGGTCGTGCCCCGCTTACGCCTATCCGACCCATTCAGTGTCGATCCGCTTTGGTGTCGACTATGATCCCCACGCCATCGCCGGCGATGCTAGGTCAGCGGCTCCGCTTCGCGGAGAGCGCACGGCGATGTTGGCTCCGCCGCTCGGTTGAGGGCGCGGCTGAAACATGCTTGCTCGACTCATCGTCGTTGCTTTCTATCAGGCCGAGGGAAGCTCGGACGACATCGCCTGATACGGCCTTGCCAAATAGCCACCCCTGCCCGTCCGAGCAGCCGAGCCCCTTGAGACGATCCCTCGTGCCATCGTCCTCAATTCCCTCCGCTGTGATCGGCAGCTTGAGCGCGCGTCCGAGCGAAAGAATGGTGCTCACGATCGCATCGCTCTGAGCGTCGGCGAGCAGCGAAGATACGAAGCTCTTGTCGATCTTGATCCGGTCGAACGGAAGCGATTGCAGCTGCGACAATGACGCGTAGCCGGTGCCGAAATCGTCGAGCGAGATCGTCACCCCCACGTTCTTAAGGCTCTCCACGATCGTCAGCGCAGTGTCCCGGTCCTCGAGGAAGGAGGATTCGGTGATCTCGACCTCGAGACGCGAGGGCGGGAAGTTGGTCTCGGTGAGAAGCTTCAGGATCCGCTCGGCGAGCTGGGAATCCCTGAATTGCACCGGAGAGATGTTGACTGCCATTTTCAAATGGCTCGGCCAGCTGCGTGCTTCGCTAAGAGCCTGCCTCATGACCGACAGAGAAAGTTCGGCGATCAAGCCGGAGCCTTCCGCGACATCCATGAACTCCGAGGGTTCGAGCAGTCCCTTCCCCGGTACGTTCCACCTCGCCAGGACTTCAAAGCCGATCAGCTCGCCGCTGCCGAGTTCGATCTGCGGTTGATAGTAAGGAACGAACTCACCGGCCGCGATTCCGGTGCGGATGTCGTCCTCGAGCCGAGTGCGAGCGAGGAGCTCACGCTCCATTCGCTCGTCGAACCACACTTGGCGATTGCGACCGTCGCGCTTTGCCGCATACATCGCGATATCCGAACGCCTCAGACAATCTTCGGCGCTCATTCCACGCTCTACGTATGAAATTCCGATCGAAGCGGACACGTGGGCCGTGGCGGTCCCCAAGACCATCGGCTGGGCGATACCGTCAATGATGTTCTGGACGCGCTCGGTGACTATCGCGTCCGGTTGGTGAGAAATCAGAATCGCGAACTCGTCGCCGCCTAGGCGGGCGCAACATGAGCCCGCCGGCGATGTTGTGCGAATGATATGCGCGACCTGCCGAAGAACTTCGTCGCCGACCACGTGGCCGTAAAGGTCATTGACCTTCTTGAAATAATCGAGGTCGAGCAGCAGGAGCTTGCTCGACCGTTCAGCAGTCGTCGCATCACCAAGGACCCGCATGAGCTCGCGGCGGTTCGCAAGGCCTGTCACATGGTCATTGAACGCATTTTCATGCGCCGAATGCTGGGCGAGCTCATTCGCTGCTAGCGCATTCTGCAGGTCCTTCGAGCGTCGCCAGGCGAACAAGATCACTGCGATGTTGAGCATCAGCGCCATGACGAGCTGACTGTCGATGGCCGCCCCGTGAGGTCCGCCTATCGCCGCAGCAACAATGCGCTCTCCAGTCGGAACGAACAGGAACAAGGCTGCCAACGCTGCGCAGCTGGTGATCAGCTGGCTGCTGGCGAGCTCGCGTGCTGCCTTGAAGGTCGACGCCGGGTTCAATGTCCAACTCCTCGACCAATGTGCGCCCGATCGGATGAAGATCGCGTAAAGAGCTTCGAGCGACAGGCTCTCCGGAGCGCTCAGGTCCTCAAGGTTTTTCTAGCCCCGAACTAATGCCCATCCCTATAGCGCTCGCCCGCGCATCGGGGCACGAATGAGGCGGCGAGGAGCTGTCCTCAAACAGGCCGGGAGCGTGCGCCGTGAACAAATCCGTGAGTGCGGTCATCGGTTTGTCGGCAGCCTTTGCCCTGGCGAGTCCGGTCGGCGGGCGTGGCGCTGCACTGCCCATCCATAAAGCGATCGACCGGGATTCGGACGCTCAGGCGCTGCTGCGCACCGGCAATCCGGTTCCTCTCATGACGCGTCCGAGCGAAGGGGCGCCCAAGCGGGGCTGGATACAATTCAAGACCGACGAGTGCGGCACTTTGCTGGCGATAGACAACGACCAATCCAGCTTCACAAGGGCCTCGCTAGACGATGGCGATGAAGCCCAAATGGATGGCCCGGACGGCATCGGTGACATGGACGGCACGGACATGGATGACATGGACGACCAAGACCCTGCGGATCTCGGGAAAGCGCTGATCGGGCGCTGGCTTTCGACGCATCCGGAAATTGCCGTTATCGCCGACGGAATCAACAAGGTGTGCGACGACGGCCCCTATTTCGACGAAGACCTTCCATCGGACATCGAGGCACTAAGCCCGAAACGGCCGGCTCGAACCTGGAACCAGGCCGAGCCCATCGCCTAAATCAACCGAACAGCAGCGGCCACAGGACCATGCCGAGGCCCACCATGCTGATGATGAAGACAATCGTTCTAATAACGGGAATCCCGGCTGCGTAGATTGGCAAATAGACAAGCCGCGCGACGAGCCAAATCCAGCCGCCGAGCGCGGTCAGGCTGCTCGTCCGATTGGCGAGCACGACCCCAATCAGCGCGACGATCGCGATCGGGAATGTCTCCTCGAAGTTCGCTTGGGCACGCATGGTCCTGCCAGTGAGCGGATTTGGAGCCGGCATGGCCTCATCGCGTGCACCGATATTCCACTTGCGGCCATATTGCGCGGTTTTGAACCGGGTTGCGGTGAAGATGTAGATCACCAGCAGCAGCGCGCCGAGCGCCAGGATTTTGAGTTCGACGGCCATCATGAGCTCCCCCCTGATTTTGGCTGTTTCGGCCGTAACAGAACCGCCCAAGCGAGCAACGCTTGGCCTCCCTTTCAGTGGGGGCCGAGCAAACCCGCACCGGCCAACGCATTGAAGCGCAATGCGTCGTCGAGGAGCGCGGCTGCGGTGACGTTGGCGCCGGCACCGGGCCCTTGGATCACCAACGGCTGCTCGCGATAGCGGTCGGACCAGATCGCAACTCGATTGTCGGTGCCGCTGCCTCCGGCGAGCGGGTCGTTCGGTGCGATCTCCTCCAGCCGTACGGTTGCCGAACCGCCCTCCAGACGGGCAACGAATCGCAGACTGCTGCCGCAGCCGCGGGCGCTCTTCAGCCGCGCGAGCAGCGGTTCGTCAACGAGATGCAGGCTGTCCAAGACCACGTCCGAGCTCAGGCATTGCAGCGCCGTGGGAACTAGAGTTTCCACGTCGACGCTGCTGCTTTCCAGTGCAAAGCCGGCTGCTCGAGCAAGGATCAGGATCTTTCGTCGGACGTCCTCGCCCGAGAGGTCTTCGCGCGGGTCCGGCTCGGTGAGTCCGTTCGCATGGGCTTCCAGCACCAGCTCGGAGAATGGGCGGCTGCCGTCGAAGCGGTCGAACAGCCATGCGAGCGATCCGGACATCACACCGGCAATGGCATGAATCCGGTCGCCGCCGCTCCGCAACTCCCTGAGCGATCGGAGCAAAGGAAGACCAGCGCCTACGGTTGCCCGATCGCCAAATCCCGTTCCGCGTCTCTTGCAGGCGCTTTGGATCTCCCGCCAGAGCGAAAGCGATGTTCCGGCGGCAAGCTTGCATGCGGTCGCAACATGGACTCCGGCATCCAGCAAGGCCGGATGACTCGCGGCGACTTCAGCATCGGCGGTCGCATCGATGAGGATACGGGTGCCGCTGCTGCCGAGTGCGACCAAAAGCTCGGTCAGACTCGTCTGCCGCTCGCTTCGAGGCGCATTCGACAAGGCTTCGGCGCAATGTCGCGGGTTCAAACCTTCCGGATCGAACAGCGACAGGCGCGTATTGGCGGCGAAGACGAGGTTGAGCCGGTCGCCGAATGGCGTGCCGCGCCATTCACTTAGGCGCTGAAGGACCGCGGCCCCTACGGTTCCGCTGCCGAGCAGAGCGACTTTCGCCGCCGGGCCGGCGGGGGCCTCACCGACGCGAATGGATCGCGCAAGCATCAACAAGCCTCCTTAAGTGCCGGCTGAGCCGCACGATCGAGCGCCGAGATAAGGTCCGCGACCAGGTCGTCGGGATCCTCGATTCCGACCGAAAACCGCAGGAGGCCCGGAAGGATGCCGGCCGTTTGCCTCGCGCATTCGTCCATGGATGCGTGACTCATGGTCGTCGGGTGCGAGATGAGGCTCTCGACGCCGCCGAGCGATTCGGCGAGCGAAATGCACTGCAACCCGCTGACGAAGCGGCGAACCGCATCTTCTGCCCCTGCAAGCTCGAACGAGATCAGCGACCCGAAACCGTCCTGCTGCTTGCGCGCGATTGCATGGCCCGGGTGACCCACGCATCCAGGGTAGTAAAGGCGCGACACGGCTCGGTGCTGGCCGAGGATCTCGGCGACTGCCTTCGTGTTCTCCTCATGGACTCGCTGCCGCGCGTTGAGCGTTCGAAGCCCGCGAAGGGTGAGGAAGGAATCGAAGGGCGAGCCGACAAGGCCGAGCGCGTTGGCCCACCAGCCGATCTCTTCCAGCACAGCGGCGTCGGCAGCGATCACCGCTCCGCCAACGACGTCGCTGTGGCCGTTGATGAACTTGGTTGTCGAATGAACGACGACATCCGCACCATGCTCAATGGGCCGCTGGAGCGCGGGCGAGAGGAAGGTATTGTCGGCGACGACGAGCGCACCCGCCACTTTTGCCGCACTCGCAACCTCCGTGATGTTGGTGATGCGAAGCAGCGGGTTGGAAGGCGTCTCTATCCAGACGAGCCGCGCCTTTCGGGCCAGCGCCTTCTCGGCTGACTCAGCGCGAGTGAAATCGACGACTTCGAGCTCGAAGGCGCCTCGCTCCGCCAGGGCCTTGAAGAGTCTCCATGTGCCCCCGTAGCAATCGTGCGGGATCAGGACTCGATCTCCCGGCGTGACGAGCGCCTGAACCACGAGCGCAATTGCCGACATTCCCGTCGACGTGATGATCCCGCCGACACCTCCTTCGAGACTGGCGAGCGCATCGGCAAGCTGATCGCGCGTCGGATTGCCGCTCCGACCGTAGTCGTAGGCGCGCTTCTTGCCTAACTCGTCGAAGGTGAAGTTGGCGGAAAGGACGATCGGCGGAGTCACCGCGCCATAAGCAGGATCGCAGTCGATTCCGGCGCGAACCGCGCGGGTTGCAAGTTTCGTCATTGCTGGTTCTCCAGAGGGTTCAGGAAGTTGGTTAGGATCTCGCCGATCGTGCGCTCTTCCTTAAGGAAGGCGTCGTGTCCGTAGAGGGACGGAATGCTGATGAAGCGGCCACGCGGTGCCGCTCGAGCGCAGGCTTCGATGTCCTCGGCAGGAACGAGCTGGTCGCTGAGCGCGGCCACGAACGTGCTTGGAATAGTGATGAGCGCCGGATCCATGCGGTGAAGATCGATGGATTCCGAGAGCCGCCGGTAAGCGGCAGCGCTCATCCGGTCGCTGTGCCGCCGGCCCATGTGGTCCAGGTATGATTCGGAGCTGGCCTGTGCCCTGCCCTGCTCAATCGTTACCGGCGCCGAAAAGCGCCCGGCGAATTCCTGGGGCGTGCGATAGCTGATGATTGCGAGCTTGCGCGCAAGGGCAACGCCCGCTTCCGGCGCTCCAAGGCGCTCGCCCAGCTCGATTGCCTGGCGCTGAGTCGCGCGGAGGGCGGTGGCGAACGGGTGTGCCCGATCAGCAGCGCTGATCGCGAGCAGTGCTCCAACGCGATTCGGCGCAATGGCTGCCAGGTGCATCCCGACCATGCCGCCGTAGCTCGCGCCGACGAAGGCGGCAGCGCTCGACAGACCGAGATGGTCGAGCGTTGCGATCAGCGCCCTCGCCTGGTCCGAAGGATCTATTGCGCGGTCGAGCATCCCATCGGCACCGACCCAGTCGATCGCAAGGACCCGGCGCGATTCGAAGCTCCTCGCCTGGCTCTGCCACCAGCCGTCGCTCTCGTCACTTGGGTTCTCAGCGACGTGTCGCCCCGCCGAGATGCCGCCGGCGACAAGCACGAGCGGCGAGCCCTCGCGTCCCACCAGCTCGTACCGGACCAAAACCGCGGTCGGACCTGCATGGACGAGGCTCAGCTCTATTGTGAACTCGCCCCGTCCAGACGGTGACGAACTGTTCCTGGCTGTTTCTTGCGTCGCGCCGTTAATCGTCACTTCCTGCCCCGCATCTCCTCTCATCGAGGCTGCGGAGTGGCGGACAGCGCAGGCTTGGTTCCCTTCCGGAACTCGCCTCAACCATCTGCCGGCGGACCACAGGTCCCCGCAGGAATTGGCACCTTTGAAATGAGCAGTCGCTCGCTTCCGGTTGCCCCGGCGTCTTCGGGCCTGTCCCTCAGCCGGTCTCGATGGATGCGTTCGGAATGACCTGGGGTGCGTCCCATGTCAATCCGGCGGATCGCTTCGCGGAATTACAGCTGTTTCCAGCGAGCGGCGTTCACCCTATACCAAAATCCCTTGAAGGGGACGTAACCGGATGATTGCCGAGACAGCGTCCAACTTATCGTTGACACAAACCCAGGCCTCGGTTTCGCACCGCGAGCGCGCGAGACAGATTCGCGCCGCACATCCCGACGTACGCCGCCTCTTTCAGCGCGATCGATGGTCGGCGCTGTGGACGGTGCTGCTAGTGACCGCGCAAGTCGCCATTGCAATCGGCCTAACCGTTTTCGAAGCGCCGGGGTGGGTGATCGTCATCGTTGCTTATGGGTTTGGAGCATTCGCGAACCACGCTCTCTTCGTGCTCATGCACGACTACACGCACAACCTGGTTTTCAGGAAAACGAACGCGAACCGGCTCGGCTCGATTTTTGCCAATATCGGCATCGTTTTCCCGGCGGCTATCGGCTTTCGCAATTACCACCTTCTGCACCACAAATATCTCGGCATCCGCGGCCTCGATGCCGACTTGCCCACACGCTGGGAGGCCCATTGGGTGGGCGATAGCTGGTGGCGCAAGACGTTATGGCTCAGCATGTTCTGGGCGGTGCAGGCCCTCCAACGGCCGACCACGGTTAAGACCATCAGGACAATCGATCGTTGGGTGTTGTTCAATGCCCTTGCGATGGTGCTCGCGATGGCCCCCATCGTCTGGTTCTTCGGCTGGTGGCCGGTGGCATATCTGTTCCTCTCGACCCTATTCTCGCTCGGCGTGCACCCGCTCGGCGCCCGATGGATCCAGGAGCATTACGTGTTCAGGGAAGGACAGGAGACCTATTCCTACTACGGACCGCTGAACAAGCTGTCGTTCAACATGGGCTATCACAACGAGCACCACGACTTCCCTCAGGTTGCATGGTCGCATCTGCCGGCCGTGCGCGCCATGGCGCCGGAATTCTATGACCATTTGTACCATCACAGGTCTTGGACCAAGCTACTGTTCCATGTGCTCTTCAGCCGGAAATTCCGCCTTCACAATCGCATCATTCGAGCGGCGCCCGAGAGCACGAAAGACGGTGCCGCAGCCTGACCGTTGAGGTCATCGGAACTTCCAATCCCTGCCTCGCGAGCTTAGTGCGCCGGTACGGATGTCCGACCCATCGCCTCGAAAACTGGCCGGAATCGCCATGATCCTGACCATTATCGTCATCTGGGCGACGTTCGTCGCAAGCGTGGCGCCCTTCGTCGGTAAATGGCCTGCGCTGGCGCAAGCGCCATATTATCTATTCGTTGGAGTGGTGTGGGCCATCCCTTTGAAACCATTGATACGATGGATTCAGACCGGATCGTTCCGAGTCCGCCGCTAAATGCGTTGAAACTAGTGTGTTAGTTTACTATATCACTACCGATGTCTGAAGCATTGACTCTTTCGAAGCCTTTCGACGGCGTGGTGCGGAGCGCCTTTCAGTGGCGTAACCGCGCGCGCATCCTCGTCCGCGCGCACCCCCGCGGCGCGGTCGGACTGGGCGTGCTCGGTTTCGTCGCCGCGGTCGCGATCGGAAGCCTCGCAGTTCCGAACCCTGTGACTGGCCCCACTGCGCATGCAGGACCTCCTGCCCCGCCGCCACTGATCCTTCAGCAGGTCGCGCCGCAGCAGGCGCTGAAGGTCAACTCCGAAATCCCGCTCGTCGGCGGGCCGAATCCGGCAGCCGCTCCTTTCGTGTTCAAGGGGAGCGACAGCGCGCGGACGCAGGCACTCAATTGCCTCGCCAGCGCCGTCTATTACGAAGCCGGCAACCAGGACACTGACGGCGAGCGCGCAGTCGCGCAAGTCGTGTTGAACCGCGTCCGCCATCCGGCATTTCCGAGCAGCGTGTGCGGCGTCGTCTATGAAGGCTCGACGCGTCCGACCGGCTGCCAGTTCACCTTCACCTGCGACGGCTCGCTGGCGCGCGAACCGGATGCCGAGGGCTGGCGCCGCGCCTGGAAAGTGGCGGAAGACGCCCTGTCAGGCGCCGTCTACGCCCCGGTCGGCTGGGCGACCCATTATCACGCCGATTATGTCCTTCCGACCTGGGCGTCGAGCCTCGCCAAAAACGCGATCGTCGGCGCGCACCTCTTCTATCGCTGGGCTGGCAGTTGGGGTCAGGCGGCTGCGTTCAGCGATCAGTACGCCGGTCGCGAGCCCAATGCCGCAGCGCTCCGCACCGCCGCGCTCGCTACGCCGCACATTGCGCCCGTCTATGCACTGCACGGCGATGTAGCGGAGGCGGTCAAGGACATCCCAGGTGCCGAGGCAATCAAGCTCGCGCCCTCGATGAGGGGCGACAAGCGCGTCGCGGTCCGCTTCAACCTAGTGGCGCGCGAAGCGTCCAAGGACGTGGCGCCCGTCGATTATGACAAGAAGTTCGAGGTTTCCGACAATCTCAAATATGCGCTCTCTCCCGAAGCGGTGGCCGACAACCAGCAGCCGCTCGGCAAGCCTGCTGCCGCGACGAGCGGAGCCGGGACCGGCGGCGGGTCGCAGCACTAATCGTCAGAATTGACGACCGCCGGAGCGACCGGCGGGACCTGCGGCGCAAGGACCAGTTCGACGCGCAGCCGGATTTGGTCGAGCCGGCTGTCGATCGCCAGATAATCATCCGAGAGAGTCGATGCCGCGCTCCACTGCCGCCCGGTGACGGCAAGCGGCGCGAAGGGTCCCGCATCGCGAAGGGGATCGCGGTCCTGCAATCCCACGACGGCATCGTCGAAGGCCGCGCATCGGTCGAGCATCCGCGTGCCGGGCTCCTCCCGAAAGCGGCCCTGGCACTCGCGACTGGCACCGGCCAGAGCGAACTCGTCCTTGGTCCGATAGAGGTGAAGCGCTTCGGCAACGGCGGCATCGATCGCCTCTGTATGCAGATTCTCTCCCATCGGATCGGCGGACGCGAGCGGATGTCCTTCGTGACGGGACGGAAGTCCCGTCCTCGCAGCCCAGAGCGCCCGAGCGTGCGGAACGCTCGGCCCCATGACGAGGACCAGTCCTCCGATGCATGCGCCGGCGACGAGCGCCGCGATAGGCCAGCGTGAGCGCCGCTGCATCGCGTCGAAGTCCTCGTTGAACTCGAGCGGGTCGTTTCGCGCCTTTCCACCGCGAAGCTGGCGATAGGCCTGCGTGATCTCCGCGGCGCGTGTCGCGTCGCCGCCCTCGCGGTCAGGATGATGCTGCTTGATGAGGCGCTTATATGCCTTCTCGACCGCCGCTGCGTCGGCTCCGGGCTCGAGCCCGAGAACGGCGAATGCGGAAGCGCGGCCGGCCATGAACGGCCGTCCTAGTCCACTCCAACGTCATGTGAAAAGTGGCGCGAGTGACGGGGCTCGAACCCGCGACCTCCGGCGTGACAGGCCGGCGCTCTAACCAACTGAGCTACACCCGCGTTTTTGGCGTGGGCGGCGACCTAGGAGAGGGTCTTTGGAGTGTCAACCATCGCCGGTTGCATTTCCTGGCGTTCGTCTTCTTCTTCCTCGTCAGGATCGCCGACGTGGGTCAGAGTGCCCCGCTCGAAGAGGAAGCCGGCGATGTCGGGAGTGCCGGCGGCCGAGAAGACGGTCTTCATGATGATCAGCAGCGGAACCGCAAGAAGAGCGCCCGTCGTGCCCCAGATCCAGGCCCAGAAAGACAATGAAATGAGGATCGAGAGTGGGCTGACAGTGAGACGATGTCCTACGACCATGGGCGTAAAGAAGTTCGCTTCGACGAGGTGGAAGCAGATGAAGATCGCCGGAGACCAAAGGGCGCCCCAGACGTCAGGAAAGGTCATCAGCCCGCCCGCGAACAGCAGGAGCGCGCAGACGATCGGACCCAGATACGGGATGTAATTGGCGACCGCGACGATACCGCCCCACATGATTGGTGACGGCATGCCGAGCAGCCACAATGCGCCCGCGGTGAGTGCGCCGAGGCCGACATTGATGAGGGTGATCGTGCCTAGATAGGTCGAGGTCGCATCGACCACCTGCTGGATCACTCTCGCGGTTGTAAGCGCCCCTTCGAAGCTTCCGCGGCTTACGATCGTTCGCTTCCGCATCGCGGTCCAGCCGGCGAGGAAGAAGAAGATCACCAGCAGCGAGAAGAAAAGCTGGATCAAGAGGTGCGGCGCGGACGTCGCGAGCAATCCCATCACTGAATTGGGCTGCTCGATCGTGACAGTGCGCGCGTGGCTGGCGTGACTGAGCTCGACCTGGTTGGCGATTCGGTCGACGAACCGATCAAGGTTCTTGTAGACGTTGAAGACTGGATCGAGCTCGACCCGCACTTTCGTGATCTTCGTGGGCACCTGAGCGACCCAGTCGCTAGCCGGAACGACGATCGAGCCGATCGCGAAGATCGCAATCATTAGGAAGATGAGTAGGCAGAGACCGGCGGCCGCTTTCGACGGCATTCCGCGGCGCTCGAACCATTCGAGCAGGGGAACAAGCGCGATCGCAATCACCAGGGCTGCCGTAACCGGCATGAAGAACTCGGCCCCGGCGCGGAGTGCAAAGGGTATGCCGACAATGACGCCGATTCCTGCGATTAGGGTCAGCGATGCGAGCAGCCGATCGCGCTTGGCGACGATCGTCTCGGCTAGGACGAGCGCATCGTCGTCCTGGTCCTCATCAGGGTGCTGCTGCTTGCGGGTCCGCGCATCCATGGCGCCCACCATAATGAAGCCGGTTCACGGTCGCCAGAGAATTGGCGCTGCGCACGAAGTGGTGCCCCTGGTCCGACTCGAACGGACACTCCGGTGAAGGAACTCGATTTTGAGTCGAGCGCGTCTACCATTCCGCCACAGGGGCACGGCGGTCGATTAGCTAGCGGCGCAGCCGCATGGCCGCAATGCCCGTAGGAACCCTGATTACTGTCATTTCGTGGAGCATCGAAGTTGCAGCGGCGATGAAAGCTGCAGACTTCTTCATCGAGCGCCTCAAGTCGTGGCCCGTCAAGCGGATCTCGGCTACTCCGGCCACGGCATTAACCGAGTCATCGGCGCGCTATCAGCGTGACGGCGCAATCGATTTCAGGTCCGGGACGAGGAAATGGCCGCCTTCACAGCCAGGAGCAAGAATAGGGCTCACCATCCGTTCACACGTTCCCACATGTCGACGATGGCCTCGGCCCCTTCAGTAACGCAATAGACGTCGTAGGCCGCGGCGGTCGCGCAGGCGTGATTCGGAAGGATTCTTACGCGGCTTCCAATGGCAAAGCGCGACCAATCAAGTTCGCCCGATCTGCTCGTGATGATTCCATGCTCCTGGTTCGTGGATTCGACCCGAACATTTTCGATCAGCTCGCCGGTGAGTGCATCGCACACAGCGCCGTAACCCCAATCCAACGGGAAGTCGGAAGTGCCGCGGTCGCGACTGAGCGCAAGGAAACCGGCGTCGACGAGGACGCGGCCGTGGGTGCGGTTATGGCCGATGACGCTTGCGATGACCGAGATGGCGATATCGTCGATCGCGCAGGTGCCGAGCTCGGCCTGGACGAGATCGCCGAACGCGTAGACGCCGACGCGAGCCTCGGTGACCTCCTCGAGGCTTCGTGCGAAGGTCACGGTTGGGGTGGACCCGACGCTGACGATCTCTATCGCGAAACCGGCAGAACGGAGCCGCTCCGCCGCTGCGACCGCGCCTGCCCGTTCCCGCTCGGCGATCGCTTCGAACTGGCCCAGCGTACGCGCCGAATAAGAGCCACCGGCGTGGGTCATGACTCCCGCGAGCCGCGCGCCGCGGCCTGCCGAGAGCCGGCGAGCGATCTCGGTGAGCAGCTCGTCCTCGGGCGCGACGCCGGCACGGCGTCCGTCCGTGTCGACCTCGATCAACGCCTCGATGGCAAGACCTTCAGCAGCACCGAAAGACTCAACGCTATCCGCCGCCTCCACGCTGTCGACGATCACCCGCAGTGCGCAGCCGTCGCGCATGAGCTCGGCCACTTGCGGCAGCTTCACCGGAGCGATCCCGACCGCATAGAGGATATCGCGAACGCCGCGCTCGAAGAAATAGCGCGCCTCGGCGAGCGTCGATACGGTGATCGGGATAGCTTCTCCACCGGAGAGCACGTGCAGCACGTCGATCGACTTGCATGTCTTCACGTGCGGCCGGAGGGCAACGCCGAGTTCTCGGACCCGGTCCCGCATGCGTCTAGCGTTAGCTTCGAGTCTGCGCCTGTCGAGGATCAGAGCCGGCGTCGGCAGATCGAGGATCGTGTTGGGGCGAAGGACTGGGGATAGGTCGTTCATGGCCGTCGCCGATGCTCCTTCCGGCCTGCTTCGGCAATCGTCAGTTGCGCAGTGCCTGCCTTCGATAGCTGAGCGCTTCTGCGACATGGATGCGCCCGACCTGCTCGGCTCCGGGGCAAGGTCGGTGAAACGCGGCAGCCCGGCGGAGAGCTGGACCTCGGGCCGCAATGCTGGGCTTCGAGGCCCAAGGCCTTTAAGCAGGCGCTTGCGGCGGCGGAGGTGTGTCACCACATCAATACGCATGTTCAGTAGGCAACAGTGGCGGCGCTTCATCGACAATCCCCTAGTCAAGTCGAGCTTGTTCGCTCTCGGCGTTGCCTTGCTGATCCTTTCTCCGCTGGTGGGAGCAATCCCGGGTCCGGGCGGAATTATCGTCGCTGGAATCGGCCTGGCCCTCGTCCTGAAAACGAGCGCTCGGGCGAAGCGGCGCTATGTCCGTTTCAAGCGATGGCAGCCGAGGGCGGGCCGCTGGACGGACCTGGCGCTTCGCCGCCGCAGCGCCAGAGGACGAGAAGCGCTTAGAAAGGCCGCGCAAGGCGGCCCCGGCAATTGACTTGTCGGCACTGCTCCCTTATCGGCGCGCACGACCGTGGCTGCCTCAAGGGCGGCCCTTTTTCTTTGAATTCGAATTTAGAGGCATGAGCGATGAAGCGCACCTTCCAGCCGAGCAATCTGGTCCGCAAGCGGCGTCACGGCTTTCGCAGCCGGATGGCGACCGTCGGCGGCCGCAAGGTGCTGAACGCCCGCCGCGCTCGCGGCCGCAAGAAGCTCAGCGCCTAACCACGATCACAAAGCGCGCGGACTTCGTCGCGGCCAATTCCGGCCTGCGTACGACCACGCCTGCCTTCGTCCTGCTCGTCCGTGACCGCAAGGATTCGGATGCCACGATGCGTGTCGGCTTCACGGTGACCAAGAAAATCGGCGGTGCCGTCGTGCGCAACCGCATGAAGCGCCGTTTCCGAGCGCTCGCCCGGGAGATCGTGCCGACGAAGGGCTTCGCGGGCGCGGACCATGTGATGATTGGCCGCGCCAAGGGCATCGA
>DASQYQ010000465.1:0-3718 GCA_035639115.1 Sphingomicrobium sp.
CGAAGCGGGTGCGCTTGAGCAGTGAGAATCCGGCAAGCGGTGAGCTGTGGTCGTGCTTCTCGTTCGGAAGCTTGTTGCGGAACATCCACACCACCGCGGCGATCACCGCGAGAGCGACTGCGAGGCCGATGTAGGTGTGAACGATGGCTCGCGTTTCGTTGCTCCGATATTGGTCAAGAGCAGCGCCCGAAAGCTGTGCGGCACTGACTGCAGCGAGGCCTCCCAGGATCAGCGCCGACCCGACTCGAGGGAAGATCGTCGTCCCGAGGCTATTAAAAGCCTGTGCAAAGGTCAGTCGGCTATGCACCGTCTTCGGGGGTCCGAGCAGGCTGATGAGCGGATTGGACACGACCTGAACGACGACGATGCCGGTCGCTAGGACGAACAACGCCAGCAGGAACAAGCCATAGGTGGCGGTCGAGGACGCCGGGATGAATAGCAGGCAGCCGATCATCATGATCAGCAGGCCGGTCGCGGCCCCGCGCATATAGCCGATCTTTTTCACCAGCTGGGCGCCTGGAATCCCGATCACGAAATAGGCCGTGAAAAAGCAGAACTGGATCAGCATCGCCTGCGTGTAATTGAGCGTGAAGAGCTCCTTCAGCTTCGGAATGATCACGTCGTTAAGACTGGTGATCCCGCCGAAGATGAAGAACAGGGCGAAAACGAAATAGCGCAGGCTTGGAGCGTCGATCCCGCCCTCCGGAAGGTCGAGCGGCGTCGCATTGGCTTCGCCTTCGCTTAGCTTCGTCGCAATCACCATTTCGTGGATACTCCCCTCACTGCCGGTTTCGGCGGCCGCCCTCGCCCATGACGAACCGAGGTGCATAGGAACGAACGGGGTGTCAACGTTCTCCCACTTCTAAGGTTCTTTCGAGATTCACAGGCGCACGAGTGGGCATTGCATTCCGGCGACATCGACCGGGAATTGGAACAGGTCACCGATCTGAGGCTGCTTCGCTATATCCTCCTTCGACAGGAGCTGGCGAGCAGTGGTTGCAAAGCCTTGTCTAAGGCCCGTTCCGCCGAACGCGAGCTTTGTGATGTTTGCGACCGGAAAGCGGATTCGATCGATCAGATCGCCAGCGGGCGAATAGCGCCATGCTTCCCATCCCGCGTAAAGTGCGATCCAAAGACAGCCCTCGCTGTCGACCGTCGGCCCATCGGGATGGCCATTCTTCGGTTCGATCTTGGCGAAAGGACGGGCCGCTCCAAGGGATCCGTCGGCCGCGATCTCCGCGCAGCCAATCGTGCCCTTTAGAGTGTCGACGAAATAGAGCAGGCGGCCGTCGGGCGATATCGCGGGACCGTTGGTGATTACGATTCCGTCGAGCGCCGTGCGCGACAACTTCCCGCGATCGAAGCAATAGAAGGCGCCCGTCCTCGATTTTTCATCATTGTCCATCGTCCCGAACCACAGCCGGCCGGCAGGATCGACTGCGCCGTCGTTCAATCGATTGTGGGGCCGGTCTGGCTCTATCGCTACGATCAACTCGAACTTGCCAGTCGTTTCGTCGAAGTGGTGAAGGCCGGATTGCAGCCCAGCAACGAACCCGCCGCCTTCAGCAGGAAGGATGAAGCCAACTTGCTCTGGAGCCGACCAGCTGCTCCTCTCGCCGCCGTCCGGATCGAAGCGATGCACCTTGCGCTTCTTGATGTCGACAAACCAGAGTGCGCTATCCCGCTCCACCCAGATTGGACCCTCTCCAAGCTCGGCCGCCAGAGGCCACGCAACCTTGGGTTCAACCGTCATGCCGCCATCCTTTTTGGCTGTCGGTGTTCGCCCTTCCTCCACCAATCTCCGCCGAAGGCACAAGGCAATTGGGTGACCGGTCTCGTGCACAGGACGAAACAGAATGGTGCCGGCTGAGGGAATCGAACCCCCGACCTTCGGTTTACAAAACCGCTGCACTACCGCTGTGCTAAGCCGGCCCGGCCCCGCATTTGGTAGATAGACGCCGGAACGTCCAGCCCTTCAAACGGAAGTGCCGACCAGCCGGCCGATCGCCGCCGTGATTGCCATTGCGAAGGCGCCCCAAAAGGCAACGCGGATCGTCGCTCGAGCGACTGGGGCGTTGCCCGCCTTCGCTCCGATTGCGCCGAGGACAGCAAGAAACAGGAGCGAAGCCGCGGAGACCGCCACGATCATCGGGCGGCCTACCGGCGACAGCCATGCGGACGCCAATGGAAGCGCCGCCCCAGTCGTGAAGGTCGCCGCCGAAGTGAGCGCCGCCTGCACCGGACGAGCGGTCGTGATGTGGGTGATGCTCAGCTCGTCGCGGGCATGCGCCGCCAGCGCATCATGGGCCATCAGCTGAGTTGCGACGCTGTTCGCTGTCGGCTCGTCCAGACCGCGCTTGCGATAAATTGCGGCAAGCTCGCGATGCTCGAACTCAGGATCGCTCGCCAGTTCGGAGCGCTCGCGGGCGAGATCCGCGGCTTCGGTATCGGCCTGCGAGCTGACCGAAACATATTCGCCGGCGGCCATGGACATTGCGCCCGCTACGAGACCCGCGACCCCTGCAAGCAGGATCTCGCTCTTCGACGAAGCCGCGGCTGCGACTCCGACGATCAGGCTCGCCGTCGAAACGATTCCGTCATTGGCGCCCAGCACGGCCGCTCGAAGCCAGCCGATCCGCTGCACCTGGTGACGTTCCGGATGGGATTTCGAGTCCTGCATTTCGCGCCTTCCGAAGCCGAAGCTTCAGCTACAATACACCGAACGTCCAGCCTTCGCTTCGCGCTATTTTTGGAGTGAGGCCGACCGGATCGAAGGCTCTCGGCTCCCTCGTCGCAAGCTGGCGCATTCCCGCTGCGGTCACCAGCGCGTCTGTCTGATGGTCGTTGGGTTCGAAGCGAAGGCGAACCGGCTTGCTTCCCAGCCCTTCGAGCGCGAGGTTCAGGGCTTCGAGCGAGCGTAATTTCGTGCCGCTCATGCCTGCGCGACGAAGGTATATCCGAGTGTAGATCTCGACCACTGCGCTGCCGTTCTCCGGAAGCGGGTCCATCGGCCAGATGGCGACGTTGCAGTCGAGCCCATGGAGCAAGCGCATCCCGGAAAAGCTCGCCTTTGCGACCTGCGCGGCGCCGATCGCGTCATAGGCGCTCGCAGTCTTCCGGCCGCCCTGCGCATTCAGTCGGGCATCGCATTGCCGGAAGTGCATGAATCCCGCTTTCGCTCCGTCGGCAATGCCGAAGTAGAAATGGCGGCGGTGGACTTGCTCGAGGAAGCTTGCGGCGCCGAGATCTTCGTCGTCGCATTTCGAATCGACATAGGCCCAGAACTCCCGAGCGCTTTTCGGAATTGCAGCTTCGCCTGGCAAATATTCGCCGCGAGCAATGATTGGTGGAGCGAAACTGAAGTCGAAACCGAACAAAGTCGGCTCCTTGGCCGAGCGCTTGAGAAGCCAATGGAGAACTTCCGCCCGCGACCAGACATGCCCTGCTCGAACCAGCCGAGGAGCCGCTTCGCCACGCGCTTCGGCGATCGCGATTCCCTTGTGGCGTTTGCCCTTGGCGCCGGACCAATCGATCGCGACATAGCTTTCGAAGCGCTTCACTTCCGCTTGCGCGGCCGCGCCTTCGGCTTTGCTGCGACGAAGTCCCGCGAACGCTCGATGACGTCACGGACCCGTTCAGAGTCCTTGCTGTCGTAGCGGATGAGAACGCCTTCCCAACCGACATAATGCGGCGTCTGCCAGAAAGTCGCCGGGTCGGT
>DASQYQ010000466.1:0-5186 GCA_035639115.1 Sphingomicrobium sp.
CGCCGTCCGGACTGACGATCCGCGACGCGCAATAGGCCATCGACATGACTCCTATCCCGCTGATCAGCCAGCCGATCGGTACGCTTCCGCCCAGAGGCGCGAGCGCAATAGGTAGGTAGAAGATTCCGACCCCGACGACTCCGCTGATGACGAGTGCAAGCGTCATCCACGGCCCCAGCATCCGGTCGCTCTGAGATTTGCTGGGGCTCACCCGGCCATGTGTTGCAGGTTAGCTATGCCTTCGCAACGCAAGCCTAAGCGCCAAGCGACTCTGCGATCCTCAGGTGCTTGCGGAGCGTCGGGAGCTGCGCGCGTGCAAGCGAGCCGGTCTGCCGGTCGCCGTGACGTGCCTGCGCCTCGAACTTGGCAATGTCCTGCCGGTGGTCGTGAATCATGTAGCGCCGGACCTCGCGGTCGAAAGCGCGACCATGAAGGCGCTCCAGCTTGGCATATTCGGTGCGCGCTTCGGGCATCATCGAAGCGGGGACCGAAACGTGCATTCGCCGGGCTACGGCTGCTGCCTGAGAGCGGGCGGTGCTGTGATCGCTCTCCAGCGTTCTGCCGAAACTGCGCACGGCGCCGCTCGATCCGCGCGAGGCGATGAGCGCTCCGAGCCGGGTTTCGCTATTGTCGCCCCGGATGGCATCATGGAGGAACGACGACGACGATGCAGCGCCTGCCGCTGAAGAGACGAGCAGGGCGGTAATGAACGCGAATTTACGCAACATGGGATATACTCCTCGGGTTTTTCCTTCTCTAGAAAACGGGTTCGGAAAGGCGTGGGTTCCTAAGGCTGCTTGACCAGTGCGGACCGAGCGGCCAATCGGCGCGGCATTCTCAAAGAGGGGCCGATGCGCGCATTCATTTTTCCAGGACAGGGAAGCCAGGCGGTCGGAATGGGCGCGGCCCTTGCCGATTCAAGCCGCGCAGCGAAGGATGTATTCGACGAGGTCGACGAAGCGCTCGGGCAGAACCTCTTTCGGCTGATGCGCGAAGGGCCGGACGAAGAGCTGAAGCTGACCGAGAACGCTCAGCCGGCCATCATGGCGCACTCGATCGCAGTGCTTCGGACGATGGGCGTTCGGTTGGCCGATGCCGCAAGCTTCGTCGCCGGACATAGCCTTGGCGAATATTCAGCGCTCTGTGGGGCGGGTTCGTTCGATTTGGCGACGACGGCCAAGCTCCTGAAGCTGCGTGGTCAAGCGATGCAGCAGGCAGTGCCGGTGGGCGAAGGCGCAATGGCCGCGCTGCTCGGTGCGGATTTGGCCCTCGCGCAAAAGATTGCCGAGGCTGCGTCCGAAGGCGAGGTGTGCACCGTCGCGAACGACAATGATCCGTCTCAAGTCGTGATCTCCGGCCAGAAGTCCGCCATCGATCGCGCGATTGCGATCGCGAAGGATATGGGTGCCAAGCGCGCGGTTCCACTGCCGGTCTCCGCGCCCTTCCATTGCCCGCTGATGCAGCCGGCGGCCGAGGCGATGCGCGATGCGCTGAGCTACGTCGTCGTCGAGGAGCCGGCGGTACCGGTCTTCGCCAATGTGACCGCGCTGCCCGAGACCGATCCCGACACGATCCGAAATCAGCTTGTCGAGCAGGTCACGGCCATGGTCCGCTGGCGCGAAAGCGTGGCCAATATGTTCGACTCCGGAGTGAATGAATTTGTCGAGATCGGCGGCAAGGTGCTCGGATCGATGGTCAAGCGCATCGCTCCGGACGCCCGGGTGACGAGTGTCGTCGCGATCGAGGACATCGAGGCGGCCGCGAAAGACATTGCGTGACCGAACATCTCGAATGGCTCGGCGGCGCGCGAAAACTGCCGGCAATTCAGGATCTTCCTATTGGAGCCAATGATGTTTGACCTCACTGGAATGACCGCTCTCGTCACCGGCGCGTCCGGCGGCCTCGGCAGCTCGATCGCGAAAGCGCTCGCAGGGCAGGGAGCCCGGCTCGCGGTTTCCGGCAGCAATGTCGAGAAGCTGGAGAGCTTCCGCTCGAACCTCGGCGGCGATCATGTCGCATTGCCGTGCAACTTGTCTGACGGTGCAGCGGTCGACCAGCTCGTTCCGCAGGCGGTCGAAGCACTCGGCGGGAAGCTGGATATCCTCGTCAACAACGCGGGCGTAACCCGCGACAATCTTCTCATGCGGATGAAGGACGAGGAGTTCGAGGAGGTTATCCGAATCAATCTCGAGGCTGCATTCCGGCTGATGCGGGGGGCGGCAAAGCCGATGATGCGCGCGCGCTTCGGGCGAATCATCTCGGTCACCTCGGTTGTCGGCGTGACCGGCAATCCGGGGCAGGCGAATTACGTCGCCTCGAAGGCGGGCCTGATCGGGATGACGAAGGCAGTCGCGCAGGAACTCGCCAGCCGCGGCATAACCGTCAACGCGATCGCCCCCGGCTTCATGACTTCGGCCATGACGGATGCGCTGAACGAGCAGCAACGCGAGGGAATCCTCTCGCGCATTCCGCTGGGCGCCATGGGCAGTGGTGAGGACATCGGAGCGGCCTGCGTCTACCTCGCTTCCAAAGAGGCCAGCTACGTCACTGGGCAGACGCTTCACGTGAACGGCGGCATGGCGATGCCTTAGACGAGGCTTAACAGCCTCTTGCACGGCTCCTTGTAGCCGCTTCATCGCCACCTATATCCCCGAGGGAAATCAACATTTCGGCCGCCTCCTGAAGGGGCCGAGTGGGGCTGGAAGAAGAGGGAAAAGTACACATGGCCAAGGTCATTGGAATCGACTTGGGCACGACCAACAGCTGCGTCGCTGTCATGGAGGGCGGCAAGCCGAAGGTTATCGAGAATTCAGAAGGCGCGCGCACCACGCCTTCCGTCGTCGCTTTCACGAAGGACGGCGAGCGGTTGATCGGCCAGCCGGCGAAACGCCAGGCGGTCACCAATCCGGACAACACTATTTTCGCCGTGAAGCGCCTGATCGGCCGCCGCTACGACGACCCGATCACCAAGAAGGACACCGAACTGGTGCCCTACAAGATCGTGAAAGGGGCCAACGGCGACGCCTGGGTGCAGGCCGGCGGCAAGGATTATTCGCCGTCGCAGATTTCCGCATTCATCCTCCAGAAGATGAAGGAAACCGCTGAGGCCTATCTCGGCGAGACGGTCACCCAGGCGGTGATCACCGTCCCTGCATATTTCAACGACGCGCAGCGCCAGGCGACCAAGGATGCCGGCCAGATCGCCGGTCTCGAAGTGCTTCGAATCATCAACGAGCCGACCGCTGCGGCGCTCGCCTACGGGCTCGAGAAAGAGGACGGCAAGACGATCGCCGTCTACGACCTCGGCGGCGGCACGTTCGACGTGTCGATCCTCGAGATCGGCGACGGCGTGTTCGAGGTGAAGTCGACCAACGGCGACACCTTCCTCGGCGGCGAGGACTTCGACGCGCGAATCGTCAATTGGCTCGCCGACAAGTTCAAGGCGAAGGAGGGCATCGACCTCCGCACCGACCGCCTTGCGCTTCAGCGCCTCAAGGAGGCTGCCGAGAAAGCGAAGATCGAGCTGTCGTCCGCTGCGACCACGGAGATCAACCAGCCATTCATCACCGCCCGCATGGAAGGCGGAACGACGACCCCGCTTCACTTGGTCGAGACACTCACTCGTTCCGACCTCGAGAAGCTCGTCGACGACCTGATCGAGCGGACGATCGAGCCGTGCAAGAAGGCGCTGAAGGACGCCGGCATTGACGCCAAGGACATCGCAGACGTCGTTCTTGTCGGCGGAATGACCCGAATGCCGCGGGTCCGCGAGCGGGTGAAGGACTTCTTCGGCCGCGATCCGCACACGGGCGTCAATCCGGACGAAGTCGTGGCGATGGGCGCCGCGATCCAGGCCGGCGTTCTGCAGGGCGACGTCAAGGACGTTCTACTGCTCGACGTGACTCCGCTGTCGCTCGGAATCGAGACGCTGGGCGGCGTGTTCACTCGGATGATCGACCGCAACACGACGATCCCGACCAAGAAGAGCCAGGTCTTCTCGACCGCCGAGGACAATCAGAACGCGGTCACCATCCGAGTCTTCCAGGGCGAGCGCGAGATGGCCGCGGACAACAAGCTTCTCGGCCAGTTCGACCTGGTCGGAATCCCTCCCGCGCCGCGCGGCGTGCCGCAGATCGAGGTCACCTTCGACATCGACGCCAACGGCATCGTCAACGTGTCCGCCAAGGACAAGGGCACCGGCAAGGAGCAGCAGATCCGCATCCAGGCGTCGGGCGGTCTCGCCGACAGCGACATCGACAAGATGGTCAAGGAAGCGGAGCAGTTCGCCGAAGAGGACAAGAAGCGTCGCTCTGCCGCCGAGGCGAAGAACAACGCCGAAAGCCTCATCCACTCGACCGAAAAGCAGCTCGCCGAACATGGCGACAAGGTTTCCGGCGACATCAAGTCGGAGATCGAGAAGGCGCTCGCCGAAGCCAAGACCGCGGTCGAGGGAGGCGATGCCGACGAGATGCAGCAGAAGACCGCTGCGCTCACTCAGGCGGCGATGAAGCTCGGCGAGGCGATGTACAAGGCGCAGCAGGCCGAGGCCGGCCAGGCTGGTGGCGCAGGCGCGGCCGGCGGCGCCGGTCCGGGGACGGCAGCGAACGAAGGCCAGGGTGGCCCGGGCGGCGGCGAGCATGTCGTCGACGCCGAGTTCGAGGACGTCACCGACAAGAACAAGAAGACGGGCTCGGGCAGCTGAGGCGCCCCAGCCTAGATAAGACCAGACGGCCTCCCGCTTCGGCGGGAGGCCGGTTGTTTAGGGGTATGACGCAAGCGGGGATGCGTAGAGGATCATGGCGCAGGACTATTACGAGCTGCTGGGCGTCAGTCGGACCGCGAGTCCCGACGACATCAAGAAGGCCTTCCGCAAGCTCGCCATGCAGCACCATCCCGATCGCAACCAGGGCGACAAGCATGCCGCCGCCGAGAAGAAGTTCAAGGAACTCAACCATGCCTACGACATCCTGAAGGATCCCGACAAGCGCGCGGCCTACGACCGCTACGGCGCTGCGGCGTTCGAGGGCGGCAATGGCCCCGGCGGGCCGGGCGGCTTCAATGCGCAGGGCTTCGATTTCGGCTCGGTGTTCGGCGACATCTTCGAGGAAATGTTCAACGGCGGCCGCGGCGGTGCGCGGCCCGGCGGACGCGCCGACATGCGCGGGCAGGACCTGCGCTTCAATCTC
>DASQYQ010000467.1:0-2274 GCA_035639115.1 Sphingomicrobium sp.
GCCCTGAAAGCCCTGGACCCGCGCTGCAGCGAACAAGCTTCCCAGCAGAGGATCTTCGCCACCACCTTCGACGCCGCGGCCCCAGCGCTGGTCGCGCGCGACGTCGACCATGGGCGAAAAGGTCCAGTCAATGCCTGCACCGGATGACTCGAAGGCGGCCGCTTCAGCAGTACGGCGCGAAAGGTCGGGCTCGAAGCTTGCGACCTCCGCCAGCGGAACTGGGAAGATCGTTCGATGGCCGTGAATGATGTCAGCAGCGAAGATCAGCGGGATCTTCATTCGCGATTGCTTGACCGCGGCGGACTGGAGGATGCCCGCCGCCTTTGCGCCATTGCCGTTGAACACGCCAGTGAGCTGTCCCTGCGCTGCTTCCTTCACCTGTTGCTGGAAATCCGATCCCTTGCCTGGCGGGTTCAGGCTCAGGGCCGCGCCGCCGCCCCAGGCGCAAGCCATGAGCTGCAGCTGGCCCGCTTTTTCCTCGACCGTCATTCGCGCGATCAATTGGTCGACGAAGCCGGGAACATCGACCCTTCCGGCAGCCTGGATGAGTGCGCGCGCCGGACTTGCAAGCCAGGCCGCGAGAGCTCCTGCGCCCATGATTGCAGCTCTGCGAGAGACGCGCGTGTCCAGCATCAACTACCCCTTTAAACCGTGCACGGACCGAGCGCAGCGAACCTATAACAGCAGTGAGCTCTAAGCGCACTTGACGCTCTGTGTAACCGGTTACATGAGCCACGCGCGAACGAATTGCAATCGGCGCGGGCGTGACTTCTTGCCGATTTGCTGCCGATAAGGAGCCGAATGGCAGAGGCCACTATCCGTGATGTCGCGCGGCGAGCGCATTTGTCCGTCGCGACCGTTTCCCGCGCTCTCAACGGCTTCGACAATGTGAGCGCGTAGGCGAGGGAGCGCGTTGCCGAAGCCGTTCGCGAGCTCGGCTATGTGCCGCATGCGGGCGCGCGAAGCCTGAGCCTCGCACGGACCAGCGCGATCGGTGTTGTGCTTCCCGACCTTCACGGCGAATTCTTCTCCGAGATCGTTCGCGGCATGGACCGCGAGGCGAGCCGTCGCGGCTATCTGCTGTTGCTCTCCAATCTGCATGGCAGTTCGGATCAGGCGGCGCTGGCCCTTCGCGCCATGCACGGCCGGGTCGACGGGCTCATCGTCATGGCCCCGCAGCTGAGCGCCGACGATTTGGCAAGCGCGCTCCCGCCGGGGCTTCCGTCCATTCTGATCAACACGCGCGACACCAGCGGCGGACGGGCGGCGATCCATCTCGACAATTCGGCGGGCGTCCGAGCGGTGGTCGAGCACTTCGCTGCGCTCGGTCGAAAGCGGCTCGTTCATCTCGCAGGCCCTGAAGGAAATATCGATGCGGACGAGCGCGCTTCGGCATTTCGAAAAGCGTGCGCCGATCGCCAGCTGGACTGCGTGGTGGTGCACGGCGATTTCGAAGAGGCTTCGGGCGAGCGTCTTATCCGGGAGCTCATTCGCAGCCGAGACCGTTTCGACGCTGTGTTCGCCGCGAACGACAATATGGCAATCGGCGCCCTTCAGGCCCTTCGCTCGGCGGGAGTGGACGTCCCAGCAGATGTCGCGGTCGCAGGTTTCGACGACATTCCACTTGCGAGGCATCTCGGCCTCACCACGGTTTGTGTGCGTATCGCCGAACTTGGAGAACGGGCGCTGACGCGTCTTGTGGACTCCTTCGGAAGAGGCGGTCCCGGCGGTGATGAGCTGCATGCACCCGAGCTTGTCATCCGAGCGACGACTGTGGCGCGCCCCTGATGCAATTCGACCGCCGCGAGCTTCTCCAAGCCTCCTCACTTCTAATCGGCAGCGCGATGCTGCCCGCTCCCCTTGGAGCAAGGCAGCTACGTTCTCGCTCGCTTCCTCCATTCTACGAGGAAATCGAACATCGCACGTTCCAATGGTTCTGGGACCATGTGAACCGGAGCAACGGGCTGGTGCCCGATCGATGGCCAAGCCCCTCATTCTCCAGCATTGCGGCGGTCGGCTTCGCGTTGCCGGCATATGCGATCGGCGTCGAGCGGGGATGGTGCACGAGGGAAGACGCGCGTGAACTGACGCTCACGACGCTCCGCTTCTTCTGGAACGCTCCGCAGGGTCCGCAAACGACCGGTGTCACCGGCTACAAGGGCTTCTTCTACCATTTCCTCGACATGAAGACCGGCGAGCGCTTCGGCGACAGCGAGCTGTCGACCGTCGACACGTCGATCTTCCTCGCCGGCGCGCTGTTCTGCCAGTCGTTCT
>DASQYQ010000468.1:0-3614 GCA_035639115.1 Sphingomicrobium sp.
GGAACTTATGGTCTCGCAAGCACCATTCGCTGGGCGTTCGCCAGCGAGCGCTATCGAAAGAGTGGATGATTGACTGCCATTCATTTGCGGTCTCGGCGATGCCGTGCCAAGCCAAAGCCGATTGCAAATGGAGAGTAGAGAATGTCCTTGATCGGTAGGCTCGTCGGCAAGTTGCTGACCAAGGGCAGCCTCACCCTGCACAGGCCGGGCAAGCCGCCGCAGACCTTCGGACCCGGCGGCGGCAAGCATCTCACCGTGCGCTTCACCGACAAGAAGGTCGCGTTCGACATTCTCAAGAATCCGCGGCTCGGCTTCGGCGAGACCTACATGGACGGCCGCCTCGTCATTGAGGACGGGACGATGCTCGACCTCATGCGGATGATCGTCGGCGCGAACCGCTGGGAGGACTGGAGCGAGGGCCGCAAGACGCTCTCGAAGAAGGGTGGGAAGCGCCTGCTCAAGGCGTTCAACACGAACAATTTGAAGCGCGCTCGAAAGAATGTCGCTCATCATTACGACCTCAGCGACGAGCTGTACGAACTCTTTCTCGACGAGGACAAGCAGTACAGCTGTGCTTACTTCACCAATCCGAGCAACAGCCTCGAGCAGGCGCAGCTCGACAAGAAGGCCCATATCGCGGCCAAGCTCGCGCTCGAGCCGGGGCAGCGAGTGCTGGACATCGGCTGCGGCTGGGGCGGGATGGCGCTATTCCTGCACAAGGTCGCCGCCGTCGACGTGCTCGGGGTCACTCTATCCGAACGCCAGCTCGAGATCGCGCGCAAGCGGGCAGCGGCGGCGGGCGTGTCGGACCATGTGAAGTTCGAGCTTCGCGATTATCGACTGCTGGACGACCAGTTCGACCGCATCGTCTCGGTCGGCATGTTCGAGCATGTCGGGGCGAAGCATTACGATGAATTCTTCGCCAAGTGCCGCGATCTTCTGAAGCCCGGCGGCGTTATGCTGCTCCACACGATCGGCAAGCTCGGCGACATTTCGACGGGGCCGGACCCCTTCACCGACAAATATATCTTCCCGGGCTATCATCTGCCGTCGCTCAGCGAGATGACCGCCGCCAGCCAGAAGTTCCGGATGATCGCCAGCGACATCGAAAACCTGCGCCTCCATTATGCGCTTACGCTCGAGCACTGGCTCGATCGCGCGACCAAGGCGCGCAAAGAGATCGAGGCGATGTACGACGAGCGCTTCTTCCGGATGTGGGAATATTATCTCGCCGGCGGGATCGTGATGTTCGAGGACGGCGCGGCTTGCAATTACCAGGTGCAGTACATCCGCGATCGCCGAGCGCTGCCGATCACGCGCGACTATATTGCCGAGGCCGAGGAGCGCTACCGAAGGCTCGGGGCCGAGGCGGCGCCAGCGGGTTCGGCGAAGCGCGCTGGATCGAAGCGGCAAGCTTCCGAAGCCTCCGCACTGGCGAAATAAGAAGGGCCCGGCGTTCCCGCCGAGCCCCCATTTCTGTTGAACTCGCCCGAGCTCAGTTCTTGCGCTTGGCCTTGAACATCTGACGCGCCTGCTGGCGCTCGTCCGGAGTGAGGGCGCCATCATGGTTGAGGTCGAACTTGTCGAATCGCGACAGCGCCATCGCCTGCATCTCCGCTAGTGAAACCCTGCCGTCCTTGTTGGTATCGGCAGTTTCGAAGAGACGGGCGCCCATGTGGCCGCGCGCCATGCCGGCCTGCTCCATGCGCGCCTTCATCTGCTGACCCATGGCGTCGAATTCGGCCTTTGTGATCACTCCGTCCTTGTTGGTATCGGCACGTGCAAACAGGCCGCTGAACGCGTTGGCGCTCGCCTTCGCCGGCTTGCCGCCCTTGGACTCCGAATGTTGGCTGCGCGCGGCCTGGGCTTCGGCGATCGTGATCTGCCCGTCATGGTTGAGGTCGAGCCGGTCGAAGACCTTCGAAGGATCGAACCGTTGGGCGCGCTGCTCCATCCTCTGCGCGCGCTGCGCCTGAAGCGCATCGATCTCGGCCTGGGTGATGAAGCCGTCATGGTTCGTATCAAGCCGAGCGAACATCTTGGCGACGCGGCCATTCACGTCGGCGCGCGTCTCGGTTTTCATCATGTGCCGCATATGGCCGTGCGGCGCGTTCGCAGGTGCACTGGCCGGGGCGGGTTGCGCAACGGCAGCGCCGCCAGCAGTGATTGCGGCCGCGGCAACAGCCCGAAGAAGGGACGTAAACATGGGCAAAGCCTCCGATTGGATCAGTAAACGAGCTAATCCGCGCAAGCTGTCTCTTCGTTGAATATCGGATTAAAGCATATCTGAGCGCGCCGTTAACCAAGATTTAGAACTTGGCCGACACTTTGCTTCCGTCACTTGCGGACGGGGAAAGCAATGCCAGTCAAGAGCGAAGCTGCGGCCGATGTCGCGATCATCGGCGCCGGCCCCGCCGGCCTCACCGCAGCCTACCTGCTCACCAAGGCCGGCTATTCGGTGATCGTCATCGAGAAGGATCCCGTCTACGTCGGCGGGATCAGCCGGACCGTCGAGCATGGCGGCTTCCGCTTCGACATCGGCGGGCACCGCTTCTTCTCCAAGTCGCGCGAGGTGGTCGATCTTTGGAATGAGATCCTGCCCGACGATTTCATCCAGCGCCCGCGGATGAGCCGCATCTTCTACGACGGCAAATTCTATTCCTATCCGCTGCGCGGGTTCGAGGCGCTTCGCAATCTCGGCATCTGGCGTTCGGCGATGTGCATGGCGTCCTACGGCAAGACCCGCCTGTTCCCCCGCAAGAACGTGAAGAGCTTCCAGGACTGGACGATCAACCAGTTCGGCGAGCAGCTCTTCAACATCTTCTTCAAGACCTACACCGAGAAGGTGTGGGGAATGCCGTGCGACGAAATCTCGGCGGATTGGGCGGCGCAGCGCATCAAGGGGCTGAGCCTGGGGGGCGCGGTGCTTGACGGGCTGAAGCGATCGCTCGGGTTAAACAAGGCCCCGAACGATGGAATGGAGACAAAAACGCTGCTCGAGACCTTCCGTTATCCGCGCAAAGGCCCAGGCATGATGTGGGAGGCGGCGCGCGACTTCGTCGAGGCGAAGGGCAATCGAGTCCTGATGAACCACGCGCTTCAACAGCTCTCCTTCGACGCCAAGCTCGACCGCTGGAGAGTAGCTTCGACGACGGGCGACGGGAAGAACATCATTATCAGCGCCGCCCACGTGATTTCCTCGGCGCCGATCCGCGAGCTGACGAGCCGAATCCATCCGCTTCCAAAGGCGGCGTCGAACGCGCTGAACCTAAAGTATCGCGACTTCCTGACCGTCGCGCTGATGATCCGATCGAAGGACATCTTCCCCGACAATTGGATCTACATCCACGATTCGAAGGTGAAGGTCGGGCGGATCCAGAATTTCCGCAGCTGGTCGCCGGAGATGGTGCCGGATCCGTCGCTCGCCTGCGTCGGCCTCGAATATTTTTGCTTCGAGGGCGACGGCCTCTGGGCCTCGAAGGATGAGGACCTCGTCGAGCTCGCCAAGAAGGAAATGCAGATTCTCGGCCTCTGCGACCCCGCCGATGTCGAAGGTGGTGTCGTGGTCCGGCAGGAGAAGGCCTATCCGGTCTACGACGACCAGTATCGCGACA
>DASQYQ010000469.1:0-2224 GCA_035639115.1 Sphingomicrobium sp.
AGAAGCTCCAGGTTAGCGTCGCGATGACCTTCGAGCTTCAGTAAAGGAAGAAGGCCGCGCGGCGGATGCCGCACGGCCTTCGATTCCAGTCAGGCTTTTCGAGCGGTCTAACGAACCGTACCGCGCCGGATCAGGTTGACGATCGCAAGCAGGATGATCGCGCCGATCAACGAATAGAGAAACGTCTCGATCGTGATGCCGCTGTTGATGCTGCCGCCGAAGAGAAGGCCGGCGATGACCGCGCCAACGATGCCGACAACGATATTGAGGATGATGCCCTGCTGAGCATCCGTGCGCATGATGAGGCTCGCAAGCCACCCGCAGATACCACCGACGATCAGCCAGATGATAATACCCATGAGCTTTCCCTCCTGTTTTTCCGCGACCGCTCGCAACGCGCGGCGGCCGGTGCGGCATCACAGACGCGTGATGCCCACCGGTTGTTCCGGATTCGAAAGGGAGTGTCTAGCTTTTAGGGTCGGCAGCCGCAGAAAACAGGGGATTAATTCCCTCGCGTAACGATGCCGAAGAGCGTCAATAGCGCTGCTGTTTTTCGTACTGGTCGCGGTACTGCTTGATCCGAGTGACACGCAGGCCGGGCATGCCGCTGCGATCAACTGCACGCTGCCAGCTCGTGAATTCCTCGAGACTGAGAGTGTAGCGCTTGCAGGCCTCGTCGACGGTGAGCAAGCCGCCCGAAACCGCGGCGACAACCTCCGCCTTGCGACGGACAACCCAACGCGTGGTGTTGGCTGGCGGCAATGAGTCGAGCGTCAGCGGCTCGCCGAGCGGTCCGATGACCTGGGCCGGACGAATCTTCTGGTTCTCGAGCATCTTTCGTTACACCTGCTTAATCATTGCCACTGTGTCCTGGTTTAACCGGCGCTCTTAAAAACATTCTGAAACGCGCTGGTTAATGCGTCGGTTAGTCCGCCTTACGCTCCTTTAACCCTGCCGCTTCCTCGGCAAACGTCCCGCCAAGCACCTTCATTGCATCGCGCCAGCCGTCGCCTCCGGAGAGGTAACAGGCAATGGCGTCCTGCCTCGAGCGATCGTCCACCTCCGCGGCCGAACCGAGGAGTGCGAGCAGGTCGTCGAGGCTGAGCGGCGCTTCCGCATCCGCGCAAAAATCCCTCTCGTGACGTGCCAACCCTTGCCCCTCTCGCTCTTCATTCCTGCCGCCGGTCTAGCCCCGAGGAGTGAAATTCGGGTAAAGAGCGCGGCAAAGAGACCTCCATTGCGGATCAATTTTCAGCTTGGCCGTCCTCCAGGACAGGCAAGGATCGTCGTTGCCATGTCCGGCGGCGTGGACAGCTCGGTCACGGCCGCGCTTGCGGCGCGCACCGGAGCGGAGGTGATCGGGGTCACGCTCCAGCTCTACGATCATGGCGAGGCGGTACGCCGCTCGGGCGCCTGCTGCGCGGGGCAGGATATCTATGATGCGAAGATGGTCGCCGACCGCCTTGGAATCGCGCACTATGTACTCGATTTCGAAAGCCGCTTTCGGGAAGGGGTGATCGACCGCTTCGTGGACGAATATGCGCACGGGCGGACACCGGTGCCCTGCGCGAGCTGCAACCAGGGGGTGAAGTTCGTCGATCTCGTGGCTTTTGCCCGAGAGCTGGGCGCCGATTGCCTCGCCACCGGCCATTATGTTCGGCGGGTCGTGAACGACGGCCGGATCGAACTTCACAAAGGCGCCGACCCGCGCCGTGACCAGAGCTACTTCCTTTACGGCACGACGAAGGACCAGCTCGACTTCGTCCGCTTCCCACTCGGGGACCTGCCGAAGGACGAAGTGCGCAGGATCGCCGCGGAAGTCGGCCTCGAGGTGGCTGCGAAGCCCGACAGCCAGGACATCTGCTTCGTCCCGGATGGAAATTATGCGGGGCTGGTGAAGCGGCTCCGGCCTGAAACGGAGAGGGTTGGCGACATTGTCGACCTCGACGGGCGAGTGCTCGGGAAGCACCGCGGAGTCGTCCATTTCACCGTCGGCCAGCGCCGCGGAATCGAGATCGGCGGGCAGAAGGAGCCGCTCTACGTCGTTCGAATCGAGCCGGAGCAGGCGCGGATCGTCGTCGGGCCGCGTCGAGCGCTCGCCGTCGAGACAATGCGCGTCGCCGACTGGAACTGGATCGCCGAGGACCAGAGCGAAGTCGGCGTCAAGGTCCGCTCGCTGGCACCGGCGGTGTCAGCGACCCGTGACGGCGAATGGGTCCACTTC
>DASQYQ010000470.1:0-3035 GCA_035639115.1 Sphingomicrobium sp.
CACATGAAGCGTGCGCAGGACCATCGCTCGGCCGCCGAGGAACTCTTCCGGAAACCATGAGCGCGGCCATGCCAGGGGCGCATGGTTCGCACTTGGCTGTGATCTCCGGTGTTCAGCCGTCGAACAGCCACCAAGCTTTAACTGGGGATAAGAGCGGGAGCCGCCCTTGATCGAGGGCGTTTCGCGTATGACATTCACCTTGAAGCCCGTTGGGATTCAGCGGGTGCGGAGTACCACGCTAAATGCCTAGTTTCGCTCGCGAACTCGAACAGACCCTCCACAATGCGCTGGGGGAGGCCAGCAAGCGCCGGCACGAGTATGCGACCCTCGAACATCTTCTCATCGCGCTCATCGATGATGAGCATGCGTCAAAGGTGATGACCGCCTGCGGCGTGAGCCGCGACGAGCTGCGCGCGTCGGTGAAGCAGTATCTCGACAATGAGCTCGGAGCGCTGGTTGCCGACAGCGCGACCGATCCGACGCCGACGAGCGGCTTCCAGCGCGTCGTCCAGCGCGCGATCCTGCACGTCCAATCGTCTGGACGTGATGAAGTCACCGGGGCCAATGTCCTCGTCGCCCTCTTCTCCGAGCGCGAGAGCTATGCCGTCTATTTCCTGCAACAGCAGGATATGAGCCGCCTCGATGCCGTCACCTACATCAGCCACGGCGTCGGCAAGGGCGAAAGCTCGGCCGAGGCGCGGCCGCCGGAGGGCACCGAAGAGAAGGCCGACAAGGAGGGCGGCAAGAAAGAATCCGCCCTCAAGCAGTTCACCGTCGACCTCAACGAGAAGGCGCGGAGCGGCAAGGTCGATCCGCTGATCGGGCGCATGCCTGAGGTCGACCGCACGGTCCAGATCCTCTGCCGCCGCTCCAAGAACAACCCGCTTTACGTTGGCGATCCTGGCGTCGGCAAAACGGCGATCGCGGAAGGCCTCGCACGCAAGATCGTCGAAGGGGACGTTCCCGACGTCCTCAAGCCTGCTACCATCTACGCGCTCGACATGGGCGCGTTGCTCGCCGGCACGCGCTATCGCGGCGACTTCGAGGAACGGCTGAAGTCGGTCGTTTCAGAACTCGAGAAGATGCCGAATGCGATACTCTTCATTGACGAGATCCACACGGTTATTGGCGCCGGCGCGACGTCAGGCGGCGCAATGGACGCTTCGAACCTCTTGAAGCCAGCCCTGTCGAACGGCGCGATCCGCTGCATCGGCTCGACGACCTATAAGGAGTTCCGCAACCATTTCGAGAAGGACCGGGCGCTCCTGCGCCGGTTCCAGAAGATCGACGTCAACGAGCCTACGATCGAGGACACGATCAAGATCATCGCCGGGCTTCGCTCGTCATTCGAAGGACACCACAACGTCCGCTACACGCCGGACGCGATCAAGTCGGCGGTGGAGCTTTCGGCCCGCTACATCCACGACCGCAAGTTGCCTGACAAGGCGATCGACGTGATCGACGAGGTTGGGGCGATGCAGATGCTTGTGCCGCCGAGCCGACGCAAGAAGGTGATCACGCCGAAGGAGATCGAGGCGGTGGTCGCAACCATGGCGCGGATCCCGCCGAAGTCGGTCTCGGCCGACGACAAGCAGGTGCTCGAGCATCTCGAGGCAGACCTCAAGCGCGTCGTGTTCGGTCAGGACCTCGCGATCGAGAAGCTCGCTTCGGCGATCAAGCTAAGCCGCGCAGGTCTTCGCGATCCTGACAAGCCGATCGGCAATTATCTCTTCTCGGGCCCGACCGGCGTCGGCAAGACCGAGGTCGCTCGCCAGCTCGCATCGATCATGGGCATTCCGCTGCAGCGGTTCGACATGTCCGAATATATGGAGCGTCACGCGGTCAGCCGCCTGATCGGCGCTCCTCCGGGCTATGTCGGATATGACCAGGGCGGCCTTCTGACCGACGCGGTCGACCAGCATCCGCACAGCGTGCTCCTGCTCGACGAGATCGAGAAAGCGCATCCGGACCTGTTCAACATCCTTCTGCAGGTGATGGACCACGGGAAGCTGACGGACCATCACGGCAAGACGGTCGATTTCCGCAACTGCATCCTGATCATGACCACCAATGCCGGCGCCGCCGACATGGCCCGGGAGAGCATCGGCTTCGGCGCGTCGACGCGGGAAGATGCGCAGGAGGACGCGGTCAAGAAGATGTTCACTCCGGAATTCCGCAACCGCCTAGATGCGATCGTGCCCTTCAGCTACCTGCCGCCTGCGGTCGTTGCTCGCGTTGTCGACAAGTTCATCCTGCAGCTGGAGCTGCAGCTTGCCGACCGCAACGTGCACATCGAGCTTGACGACGAAGCGCGCGAGTGGCTGACCAATCGCGGCTACGACAAGCTCTACGGGGCGCGCCCGATGGGTCGGTTGGTCCAGGAGAAGATCAAGCAACCGCTCGCCGAGGAGCTGCTCTTCGGCAAGTTGGTCAACGGCGGCGAGGTGAAGGTCCGGATCAAGGACAACGCGCCGTCGTTCGAGATCGTGCCCGCACCGCCGAAGGCCGCGAAGGGCAAGGCCAAACCCAAGGCCCCCGCCAAGAAGAAGGCAGGGGGCGAGGAAGCTCCTGCGGCGGAGTAACGGCTTCGAGGGCCGAGGGGGCGACCCCTCGGCCCTTATTGCTTTCCCTACCCGCATCGCTCACGCCTGCGTCGGCAGTGCAACCTCCGCGACGGGCGCCCTGTTCGACTTGGCGAAGATGCTTGGCCGCAGCCAGGAACTGATCCTCCGAGTGAGTGCCAGGTCGCCTTCGACGACCAGGTCTCCCGCCAGTACCGCCTCTCGATAAGTGCGCTGGGCCATCCACACCTCGCTCATCGTTCGCGCCGTTGTGCAGAAGTAGACGTTCACGTCGCGGCCGGGCGGAGTGATGCATACCTCTACCTTCCCATCGCGGATGATCAGCCACCAGTCGCGCTGCTCGGGAACATCGTTGAACTTGAACTGGATTACTGTCTCCCGGCCCGGAAGCTGCGCAGGGTCAACGCTCCGCTCGAGGTAGAGCAGCAGCATATCGACATCGAGATAATCGTT
>DASQYQ010000471.1:0-2566 GCA_035639115.1 Sphingomicrobium sp.
GCGGCAGCGATTGCAACGCCAGCTTTTGCCCACGATGGATCGCCCTACATCGGCGTCGACCTGGGCATCATGAAGCCGCAGGATACGAAGTTGCAAACCGACGTGAATTTCGGTGGGACGTTGGGAACACGATCATACGACCAAGGCTTGGTGGTCGATCACAACAACGGCTACGACGTTGACCTCAACGGCGGGTACGACTTCGGGATGTTCCGCGTTGAAGGCGAAGTCGCCTACAAGCATGCGGGCATCAACGACGTCAGGCTTGACGAAGTGCTGCTTGCTAACCTCACCACTGCCTCCGGCTCGGGAACCTCGTTCACGAACGACAATTTCCCGCTCAATTTCAACGACCACGTCAGCGTGCTTTCCGGCATGGTCAACGGCCTGCTCGATTTTGGAGACGACCAGTGGGGCGGCTTTGCCGGCGCCGGTGTCGGAATCGCCAATGTCCACATGCTCGGCGACAGCTCAAGCAAGTTTGCCTGGCAGGGCATCGCCGGACTCCGCTACGGCATCAGCCCGAACATCGATCTCAGCGTGAAGTATCGTTACTTCCAGACCGGCAATCTCCAATTCAGCGATGCGTTCGACTTCGGCGCTGCGGGGCTCTTCCCCTACTCCGTGAACGGCAAATATCATTCGCACAGCCTGCTCGTCGGACTGACCTACAACTTCGCGGCTCCGCCTCCGCCGCCGCCTCCTCCACCGCCACCCCCGCCGCCTCCGCCGCCGCCTCCGGCGACGCAGACCTGTCCGGACGGATCGGTGATTCCGGTGACGGCGACCTGCCCGGCTCCGCCGCCGCCGCCGCCTCCGCCGGTCGAGCGCGGCGAACGGGGTCAGTAACTAGACGCATTTCCCGTTCTCGAAGCGCAATGAGGGGCCCGGGCGAGCGTGCGACGTTCGCCCGGGCCCTCTTTCGTCGAGATTCCAAGGCTTTCCATCGAAGCGCCTCCCGCGTGCTCGACATTTGACGCTTTAGGCACTGTCCAGTGCGTGTGTTGGAGTTTTCATGAAATCGGTTGCGTCTCTTCTAGCGTCGGCTGCGCTTGCCCTCGCCCTTCCTTCCGCCGCTGAAGCCGTCCAACAGCAGGACACAGTCGATGCGAGCCTGCCTACGCAGCTCCCTCGAACGGCCATTCCGCACCATTACGCGATTAAAGTCACGCCCAATGCGAAGGCGCTGACGTTCGACGGCGCCGTGGCGATCGATCTCGAGCTTATCAAGCCGACGGCAACTTTGGTGCTCAACGCCGCCAATCTCAGCTTCGCCAAGGTGACTCTGAGCGGCCGCGGCCCGGAGCTTCCGGCGAAGGTCTCGACGGACGAACAGGCGCAGACGGCGACGTTCAATTTCGGCCGTACGATCGCTCCGGGCCGATACAGGCTGAGCATCGCTTATTCGGGCAAGATCAACACTCAGGCCAATGGCCTCTTTGCGCTCGACTACAAGAACCCGGCGGGAGCGCAGAAGCGCGCAATCTTCACGCAGTTCGAGCCTTCCGACGCGCGCCGCTTCTTCCCGAGCTGGGACGAGCCGGACTACAAGGCGACGTTCGACCTGACGGCACGGGTCCCGGCCGACCAGATGGCAGCCAGCAACATGCCCGCCGCTTCCAGCCGCGACGTCGGCAACGGCCTCAAGGAGGTCACCTTCCGGACAACGCCGACCATGTCCTCCTACCTGTTGTTCTTCGGCACCGGCGAGTTCGGCCGGATCACGAAGATGGCCGGCAATACCGAAACCGGAATCGTCATGGGCCGCGGCAACGAGTCCAAGGCACGCACGGCGCTCGATGCCGAGGCGCAAATCCTTCCTTATTATAATGACTATTTCGGAACGCCCTTCCCGCTTCCCAAGCTCGACAACGTCGCCGGCCCTGGCCAGTCGCAATTCTTCAGCGCGATGGAAAATTGGGGGGCGATCTTCACGTTCGAGCGCGTCCTGCTCGACGATCCCGCAGTCACCACCGAGCGCGAGCGCCAGGAGATCTTCGGCGTCGAGGCGCACGAGATGGCGCACCAATGGTTCGGCGACCTGGTGACGATGGCGTGGTGGGACGACCTGTGGCTCAACGAAGGCTTCGCGAGCTGGATGGCGAGCAAGGCGACCGAGCATTTCCATCCCGACTGGGGCGCGGAGTTCGACGCGGTCGATTCTCGGGATGGCGCGATGGGGCAGGATTCGCTCGTTACCACCCACCCGATCGTCCAACATGTCCGGACGGTTGAGCAGGCCAACCAGGCGTTCGACGCAATCACATATTCGAAGGGGGAATCCGTCCTCAATATGCTCGAGGGCTATGCCGGCGCCGATACCTGGCAGCGCGGCATCCAGGCGTACATTCGCGCCCACGCCTATCGAAACACGCGCACAGACGACTTGTGGCAGGCGGTCGAGGCGGCCGGCGCGAAGGGCCTGACGCAGGTCGCGCATGATTTCACGCTTCAACCTGGCGTTCCGCTGATCCGTGTCGGCGCCGTCACCTGCGCTTCGGGGCAGAGCCACGTCACGCTCGTCCAGGACGAGTTCTCGGCGGATCGGAAGCCGGGCTCGTTCACC
>DASQYQ010000472.1:0-2807 GCA_035639115.1 Sphingomicrobium sp.
TTCAGTTGGAGCGCTTCTGTTCGCGCGCGGCGCCGGCTCAGCCGCCCCGCAAGGGAGCTTTCCAGTCCATCACACGCCGGACCGATGGCGCGCGCTCCTCGGTCCCAAGCGCTACGCAGTGCTTCGCGAAGCTGCGACCGAGCGGCCCTTCTCGAGCCCGCTCCTCAATGAGCACCGAAGGGGGCTGTTCGTCTGCGCCGGCTGTGCGCTTCCGCTGTTCAGCTCGAGCACCAAGTTCGAGAGCGGGACGGGATGGCCGAGCTTCTGGAGGCCGCTTCCGCGCGCGGTCGTGACGAGGGCGGACCACAGCCTGTTGATGGAGCGAACCGAAGTGCTGTGCGAGCGCTGCGGCGGCCATCTCGGGCACGTCTTCGACGACGGTCCGAAACCCACGGGGCTGCGCTATTGCATGAACGGACTTGCGCTGGACTTCAGGCCAGGCGCGATTGCTTAGGCGACAATCCTCAAGGTACCGCGCTTGCCTGGGGCGGAATAGCAAACCACGCCGAGTTCCGCCTGAAGCCGCTCGAGCTCGCGCTCCTTCGCCTCTTTGAGGGCATCGGCGTAGCGCTTCTCGATCTCGGCTTCCTCCTCCGTCTGGTCGCGGAAGTAGGAAATGGTGATCCGGTGCCCGAAGACCTCGTCGCCGCGAAGTCTCAGCTCGGCATCCGATCCGTCCGGAAGGCTGTCACGCACCTCAGCCAGTTTGTCGATGAGATCGTCGAGCGACACATGGTCGGCAATGTCGACGAAATCCTTGACGCGTCGTTTCATCAGTGACCCTCCCCGGCCCCCGGGGCGTTAAATACATGTGGCGCGATTCCCCGCGCAACGCATAATCGGCCTTTATCCCCAGCGAAGTTGCTACCTTGTGAATAGTTTTGAAATGAAACCTTCAGAAGTCGGGTCGGTCACGCTTGAGCGCGGGCGCTTGCGCTTGACGGTAAGCCCTTCAATTGGCGGAGCTATTTCCGGATTTGAGTGGCTCGGCGAGGGCGGCGCGTCACCGATATTGCGCAAATGCCACAGTCCGCTCGAAAAGGTGCTGGACGCTCCCTGCTTCCCGCTTGTGCCTTACGTCAACCGGATTCGGGGCGGGCGATTCACCTTCCGTGGGCGAGAGATTCGACTCCAGCCGAACATGGCCGGGGATTTGAGCCCGCTGCACGGACAGGGCTGGCTCAACCCCTGGTTCGTCGAGCGTGCAGACGAGACGAGCGCGGTCCTTGGCTATCGCCACGGCCCCGGCGAATGGCCGTGGACGTACGAAGCCACGCAGGAATTCACGCTCGACGACTCCGGACTCTCGATCAGGCTAAGTTGCCGGAACACCAGCGACGAGCCGATGCCCTGCGGTCTCGGCGAGCATCCCTATTTCGATTGCGGCCCTCGTACCCGGATCGACACATTTGTGGACTGCGCATGGACGGTCGACGCGAACGTCCTGCCGGTTGCGAAGGTCGCGCCGGAAGGGCGGTACGATCTCCGCGACCGGCTCGTCTGCGGCCAAGATCTCGATAACGGCTTCGGCGGATGGAATGGGGAGGCTCGGATCACGGACCCAGAGTGGGCATTTGAGCTGCGCCTGACCTCTCCTGACGCCAAATTCTTCCAGCTCTATTCGCCACCCCAGGGCGGAATCTTCGTCGCCGAGCCAGTAACCCACGCCAATGCCGCGCTCAACGAACCTGAGAGCGAGTGGCCCGCGCTAGGCATGAGGGTGCTAGATCCGGGTGACTCCATGCACCTAGACATGCGTCTCGACGTCATTCCGAAATAGCCGTCCCTTCAGGTTGAACAGCGGCGAAGCGCCTTATATAGCCCCCCGCTCTGCCGCACTCGGAGACGTGGGTGAGTGGCTGAAACCAGCGGTTTGCTAAACCGCCGTACGGGGAATTCCCGTACCGAGGGTTCGAATCCCTCCGTCTCCGCCACTTTCTAGAAAAATCAATGGCTTAAGCACGGGATCGGCCACCGCCAAATGTCGGCGCCTTAGTCTTTGGCTACCTGTTCGGGCGCGTCCGGCTCCACGAGCGAGTAGCTGGTGCTGCGTCCTCCACCGGGGTTTTTCATGAGAACGCCTCTCCTCATGAGATCGTCGATGTCGCGCCCGGCCGTGTCTTGTGAAGACTTCGTCAGCGCGGCCCATTTCGACGAGGTCAGCTTCCCGTCAAAGCCGTCCAGAAGTCGGTTCAAAACCTTCGTCTGCCTTTCATTAAGTTTCTCGCCTGATAGTTGCTCCCAAAACCGCGCCTTGCGTATGACATTCCCGACAATGCCGTCCGCGCCGGTGAACGCACGATCCAAGCATCCGAGGAACCAGAGTAGCCAAGCAGTGATGTCCAGGCGGCCCTTCTGCGTGCGCTCGAGGATGTCATAATAGTCCTTCCGCTCGGCCCTGATCTGGGCAGACATGCTGTAAAAGCGCTGGGCGATCTTCTCCGAACGAGCGAGCGCGAGATCTGCAATCGCCCGAGCTATTCGACCGTTGCCGTCGTCGAACGGGTGGATGGTCACGAACCATAGGTGCGCGACCGCGGCTTTGAGGACTGGATCGATTGCCTTTTCTTGCTCGAACCATTCGAGGAAGGACCCCATCTCTTCATCGAGGCGTCCCGCGTCGGGTGCTTCAAAGTGGACTTTCTCGCGTCCATATGCGCCGGACACGACCTTCATTGGCCCTGACGCTTCGGTCCGCCAATCGCCAACGGTAATTTTTGACAGGCCGCTTCGACCGGTCGGGAAAATAGCAGCGTGCCATCCAAACAAGCGGTCTTTGGTGAGAGGGGCCATGTAATTTTGCGTTG
>DASQYQ010000473.1:0-2610 GCA_035639115.1 Sphingomicrobium sp.
CCGGCGGGATACGGCGGTTCGCTGGCGGCAGCTCGTCGACCTCGTCGCGCGAGCGGGATCCAGCGCCGCGAGCCCGACCGTGGCCCAGGCGCTCGAATCGATCGCCGCCGATGCACCGAACGTCGACGACGACCTCCGCGCCGCAGCAGCCCGGGCAGTGGCTTCATTGCCGCTGCCGCTCGGTCTCCTCGAATATTTCGTATCCGACGGCCTTGCCGTATCGGCCCCTGTGCTCGCCGCCGCAACGCTCGAGCCCACTCAATGGCAGGCGATCCTGCGCGGCGCCGATGAGGAAACGCGACGCTTCGTGGAGACTCTCCATCCCGGAATGGGCGGCGAAGTTTCAGCAGATCTCACCGATACGCTGGTCGAGCAGCCTGTGGAGGTTCCTGCCGAGCTCGAGACCGAGCCGGAGACTGAGCCCGGGGCTGAGCCGGAGACTGAGCCCGGGGCTAAGCCGAAGGTCGAACCGCAGGCCGCCGTTGAGCAGCCCGCCGAGTCAGCGGCGGAGCTGCCCGCCGAACGGCATCCCGACGCTGCAGTCGAAAGGGCGATCGAAGAGCTGAAGAAGGCATTCGCCGAACCGCCTCGGCTTCCGAAACCGTCTCGGCCCGCTCCTGCGAGTACGCCGTCACTTCATGAGGTCGTGCAGCGGATTGAGCGTCGCCGGCGCACCCGCACGATCATGCAACGTGGTGGCTTCACGCCGAGGCCCCAGGTGTCGCCCGCCTTGTTCCGCTGGGAATGCGGTCCCGGGGGCGAAATCGCGTGGGTCGACGGAGCGCCGCGCGGCGCGCTGATCGGCCGCTCGCTTTCCCGCGCTCACAGTGGGGAGGGCGACCGCGTCGATCCTGATGTCGTGCGCGCCTTCATGGTCCGCGCTCCGTTTCGGGACGCCGCCCTCAGCGTCGCCGGCGATGGACTGGTTTCCGGTGAATGGAAGATAAGCGGAGTGCCCGCCTTCGATCCCGCCGACGGCCGATTCCGCGGCTATCGCGGAGTCGCTCTTCGCGAGCGGGAAGAACGCGAGGAGGCCGAAGAGGTCGCGCAGGCGCTTGCCGATCCGGATTCGCTTCGCGAACTGGTCCACGAGATCAAGACCCCCCTCAACGCCATCATCGGCTTTGCGGAAATCATCGAGGGTCAGTATCTGGGTCCCGCCGGACGTCGTTACCGTGAGCGCGCGCAGGAGATCGTCCGGCAGGCGCGGCTGTTGCTTACGGCGATCGACGATCTCGATTTCGCCGCAAAGGTGCACTCCTCTTCGGCGGGCGCGCAGCAGCGCGTGAACCTGGGGGAGCTGGTCGAGCGAATCATGCCGGCGCTCCGCGAGCTGGCCGGGGCGCGCGAGATCGAAGTCGAAGCGCCGAAAGCGATGCGCGACGCGACCGCGGCGACCGAGCCGGAGCTTGCCGACCGCCTTATCTTCCGCATGTGCATAGCCCTGGTCGAACAGGCCGATGCACGCGAACGCCTGCGCCTGGACATTGAGCGCGCAGGGGATCGCTGGCGCCTATCGATGACTCGCCCGACACGGTTGGCGGGAATCCCCGACGAGGAGTTGTTCGGGAGCGAGGCCGACTTCGAACACGGCTTTTCACTGAGGCTCGTCCGCGGCCTCGGGCGGATCGCCGGAGCCGATCTTGAGGCCTCCAAAGGCACGATTTCGCTTTTGTTTCCTCGCGCCTGACTTGGCGCGACAGCAAGCGCCGTCTATTCGGGAAAGGCCGGAGAGGGCCTGTAGCTCAACGGTAGAGCCGGCCGCTCATAACGGCTAGGTTGCAGGTTCGAATCCTGCCGGGCCCACCAGCCTTCGCTCCTTGCGAAGCTTCGGCCGGCAAGCCATTAGGCACGACGCCGAGGCGGGGTCTACCCGCCGAAGCCATGAGGCGAAGGCGGGGAGTAGCGCAGTCTGGTAGCGCATCTGCTTTGGGAGCAGAGGGTCGCAGGTTCGAATCCTGTCTCCCCGACCATCTTCGAAACTTCGTTTCGCGACGAAGCCACGCATCACGGAACGGCATTGCCCTGCCGATCCCGCGTGCGGCACTTAACGCTGGCGTAGCTATGCGATCGCTTCGCTGAGCACGTGTCCAGCCTGGTGAACTTCACCCACGAAAACGAGGCTCCACAGGCCGCGGGCCAGGAAGCTGATGCCCACGTAGTAGCCGAGGAAAAGGAACGCATCGCGAGGGTTCATCATGAAGACGAGTCCACCGAGTACGAGGTCCACGACGCCGACGAGGATCAGCCAGCCTCGACCAATCTTCACCGTAAAGCCGATGCCGAGCTCGAAAATGCCGCCGACGATCAGCCAGGCGCCGATCAGCCAAGTCATTGAAACGGCACCTGCAATCGGGTTGTAGAGAACCGCTGCTCCGACGAGTAGGCTGAGCAGCCCAAGAAGCGCGGCAAGTAAAGCGCCGTGGCGCCCGATGTGGCCGATGCCGCCGACGAGTCCAAAGGCCCCGGCAACGCAGAGCATAGCTCCAAGGTAAATGCCCGTGGCGACGCTCGCCAACGGCGCTTCCATCAACGCGAGGAAGCCAAGGGCCATGAAGGCAATGCCCGGCAGATAATCCCAGCCGGGCCAGTCTCCGAAACTTTTCTTGT
>DASQYQ010000474.1:0-5644 GCA_035639115.1 Sphingomicrobium sp.
ATCAGGTCCTGATAGTCCCAACTGAAGTCGGCCGCGGGCGACACCGGCTTCATCGTCACCCGATCGACCTTGCCGTTCGCGTCGAGCGAGAAGGTCACGTAGGCGGGCTCAACCCAGTCCAGCTTGGGGTTCGTCTTGAACGTGTCGTACTGATAATGGGTCAGTGGGCCTTCCATTCCGGACGAATGCGGGAAGGCGATTGTCAGGCCCTTGCCCGACTGGCGCACCTTGATCGTGCCGTACCAGGGGTCGGTATAGTCACCGGTGTAGTGATCCAGCGATAGCGACGGCCCGACGTTGGCCGGCTTGGAAGCGACGGTCTGCACCTGCTTCGCCGCCGAAGCGAGGCGGTCGATCTTGAACTTGTGCCACTTCTCCGGCCACTGGTTCTGCGGATAGCCGAGATAGTGGTCCAGGAGCTCGTAGAGCAGCCCGCGGATGATCTCGCCGTCCTCGCTGTTTGCGGCGATGAAGATGCCGACGTTCTTGTCCGGAAGAAGCGCGACCGTCGCCTGGGAGCCCAGCACGGCGCCGTCGTGGCCGACGATCTGCGCTCCGCGATAGTCGGAACGGTCCCAGCCCAATGCGTAGAGATTGTAATGCGGCTGCGCGACTGCGAACTCGGCGGGATAGTGCGGGACCGGCGTGATGACCACGCCTGTCCACATCTGGTCCGACTGCTCGTCGGAGAAGAGGCGTTTGTCGCTGCCCGGGATCTTCCCGTGGCCGAGCTGCGTCAGCAGCCAGCGGCTCATGTCGTTGGCACTGATCGCGAGGCCGCCGGCCGGCGCCGCGTTCTGGGCGATGGTCGCATTCTCATCGAGCGCGGTCTGGGTGCCGAGGCCGTGGATCGGGCCGCTGCTTCGGCTGTGCGGCCGGGCATGGTTCGGATTGGACTGATACTCGGCGTCAGTGTCCGTCGAATGGTTCATTCCGAGCGGGCCGAAGACATGGTCGTGGATGTACCTCTCCCAGGTCTCGCCGCTGATTTCCTCGATCAGCTGGCCGGCAGCCATGTAGAGGATATTGTCGTAGGCATAGCCGCTTCGAAAGCTGGTCGCGGGCTTCAGGTAGCGGATCCGGTGCACCGTCTCCTTGCGCGACAGCGTGCTGTTCGGGAGGAACAAGAGGTCCCCTTCGCCAAGTCCGAGTCCGCTGCGGTGGACCAGCAGGTCGCGGATCGTCATCTCGCGCGTGACCCACGGATCCCACATCCGGAAGTCGGGCATGTGGTCGATGACCTTGTCGTCCCACTTGATCTTGCCTTCGTCGACAAGAGTCGCAAGCGCTGCGTTGGTGAAGGCCTTGCCGGTCGAGCCGGTGAAGAAGATGGTGTCGGCATCGACGGGCTGGTTGGTGGTGATGTCGCGCACTCCCCACCCCTTCGCGAGCGTGACCTTTCCGTCCTCGACAATGGCGATGGTGACTCCGGGGACTCCGAATTCCTTGCGGAGCTGCTCCACTCGCTGGTCGAAGCCTGCGGGCGGAGCGGCAGCGGCGACGGTCGCGGTCGTCGCCAACGCGAGCGCCGCCAGTGCTCGAATGCCATGCTTGAACATCGAATTACTCCCGGATCGGAAAGGGTTGGGGTTGAGGCTCGCTCGGCCAGTTCCAGAGCTTCCATGTGCCGACGGTGACGAGCGGCAGGATGAAGGTGGCGAGCAGGACGTACGCGAGCGCGCGATAGCCGGTGGCAATCAGCGCCACGAGGCCGAAGCGGCTCGCGAGGAACATGCAAAGGACGAGCACCACGGCCGCAATCGCGAGCCGCTGACGGTGGGTCAGCTGCTTGCCGTAGTGGGTGAGCAGAGCGTGGTCGATCCGCTCGTTGATCGCGTGGACCGAGCTTGTGCCGCTTTCGAGCAGGGCGGAGAAGATCATCGCCTGGAAGAGAATGTGAAAGGCGGGAATGCCGATCCGCTGAAGCATGAAGTCGGACGGAAGAGTCGCGCTTTGGACCTCGGGATAGAAAGCGACCATCGGGATGAAGAAGAGGAGCGCCGGAAGCATGGTCAGCGGGCCGGCGATCGTTCCGGCAACCACCGCGTCGCGGTCGGTCACGAGGTGGCGAAGGACCGGTAGGATGACGACGGCCCCGACGATGTTGTAGCCGAAATAAGTGAGCCCCGAGAGCGCCCAGCCGGACGTCTGCGGATTGGCTGCAAAGCCAGCCGGCACGAGCGTTCCGAACTTCCACAACGCCAGGACGATGAACAGCGCGTAGATGGCGTAGAGGTAATAAGAGACGTCCCGGAAGAGGCGTTCGACGGCCTTGTTGCCGAACGCGACGACGACGGCGATGCAAACGGCAAGTAGCGCCGTGCCGGCCCATAGCGGCGCTCCGAACAGGGCATTGCCGATGGCTCCTGCGGCCGCTCCGTAAACGGCGAGGATCAGGATAACGAAGATTAAATAGGCGAGCTCGAACAGGTGCCAGCCGCGCCCGAGCAGCTCCTTGAAGAAGCTCTTGTAATCGTAGGTCTGGAACCGCCGCGCGGCGATGAATGTCAGCGAGCAGAATATGCTGAACAATACCGTCGCGAACAGGATTGCGAACAGGCCGCCCCACGGTCCGTTCGAAAGGAAGAATTCGGCAAGCTCGCGGCCGGTGGCATAGCCGCCGCCGATCACCACGGCCTTCACGCCTAGTCCGGGAAGCAGCCAGCGCGTGAAACGGCTCGGCGGCTGCCGGTTCACTGGCCGGCCTCGAAGAGATAATAATCGTAAAGCGCGCGGCTGATGTCGGCGATGACTCGCTCGCGCTCCTCGACCGGCTTGCTGCTCTTCTTGATGAAGACCGCTACGATCAGCTTGCCCGCGTCTCCGGGCAGCGTGATCACGCCGACATTGTTTACCGAACCGCCGATCGTGCCGGTCTTCTCGGCGACGACGGTGCCGGCCGGAAGCCTGGCGCGGATTCGCGCCTTGCCCGTCGTGTTTCGCTCCTGGATTTCTCCCAACAGTTTCGTACTTGCGGGGCTGAGCGCCTTGCCGGTGTAGATGCGCTCGAGAAGTTGCGCCATCGCCGTCGGAGTCGACGTGTCGCGCGGATCGGCGTCAAACTTCGAGTCCGGCTTGTCGCCTTTCTCCTCGAGCTTCGGATTGGATTTCAGCCCGGCCGCCAGCGAATCCGGAAAGGACGGCCCGTTCGGCAGTCCATAGAAGTCGCGGATCATTCCGGCCGTATCGCGATCGACGCGGAGGCCGGAGATGCCCTGCTTCTGCACCCATTGTGTCACCACCCGGGGTCCGCCGACGAGCTTTTCCAGCGTGTCGGTCGCGGTGTTGTCGCTGACGGTCAGCATCAGCTCAAGCAGGTTTTCGACCGAGACGCTGACCCCCGGATGACTAAAGGTCTCGGCGAGACCTTCGGATTCGACCATCATGTTCGGATCGACCGGTACAAGCTGGTCGAGCTTCAGGCGGCCGGAGTCCACCTGCGAGAGGACCGTTCCGGCGATCGGCACCTTGAAGGTGCTCGCCATCGGGAATTGCTGGTCGGCATTGACTAGGATCCGCGGGCCGCGGCCGTCGAGACGCCAGGCAGCAACCCCGACGACGCCGTCGACCTGGCTCGAAAGTCGAGCGATCTCGGTCTGGACTGGGGTGGTGGGGGCAGCGGATGCCGGTGAGGTACAGGCGAGAGCGAGCGTAACGAGCGCAATCAAGCGAGACATGAATCGACGAGCCTCTCGAATTCGACGCCACCGCGGATTGGATCGGCGACCGGTAGTCCAAGGCGAGCGCTTTCCGCCGCCATGATCTCGAGCGCCTGGTCGTCTCGAAGCGCGGACGTGTTGAAGCTGATCCCGCCGACACGGATGGCCGGATTGGTGCGAGAGCCGAGACGGATCGTGAGGTCGATGATCTGCTCCACGCTCGGCACGGTGAACTCCTCGTCGCCGAGGAGGCGCGTGCGCGTCGGTTCGTGGCACACGACGATGACGTCGGGCTGGCTTCCGTGAAGCAGCGATAGGGTAACTCCGGCGAACACTGGATGGAGGAGCGAGCCCTGCCCCTCGATCACGTCCCAATGGTCTCGAGCGGCCGCTGGGCTGAGCAATTCCGCGGCGCCGGCCGCGAAGTCGGCGACCACGGCGTCCATCGGCATCCCGCCGCCGGCGATCATGATCCCGGTCTGACCCGTCGCCCGGAAATCCGCGTCCAAACCGCGATTCTTGAATGCTCGCGCAATGCTGAGCGCTGTGTACTTCTTGCCCAATGCGCAATCGGTGCCGACCGTCAGCAGCCGCTTGCCGCTTCGCTTGAGGCCGGTTGCTATCGGAATATTCGAAGGAGGCACACGGACGTCGATGAGCCTGCGACCGAGCCGATCAGCTACGGACCTGAGGCTTGGGACGTCCGCTAGACGCGCATGCATGCCGCTGACGATGTCGAGGCCCGCTTCCAGTGCCTCGACAAGCGCCGGCACCCAAGCATCGGCGATGAACCCGCCCGAATTCGCGACTCCAATGACGATCGCTCGTGCACCCTGTTCACGCGCCTCCTTGGGAGTCAGCTTGCGAAGGCCGGTCGACACCGTCGCGCTCGGGAGAGCGAACTCGCCTAGGCACTTTTCCGACGCCCAGTCTCGAAGGCCGAATGCGGTCTTTGCGTAACCCGGTTCTACGGTGTCTCCCAGGAACAGGAGATAGGGCTGCGGCAGCGCAAGCGACAGCCGGTCACTTTCCAACTCCTGTTCCTGAGCGAGCATGCCCTGACGTTCGCTTGCTATTTGAAGTTTGCAGTAAGCGTCAGGCCGATCGTCCGCGGCCGGATGGCTGCAGCTGACGCTCCGCCGTTCGGTATCGTGGGAGTAGCCGCTGGATTGGGAAACGCACTCGCGTCGACGAGGCCGCGCTTGTCGAACAGATTGTGGACATAGGCTTCCACGGTGAACCGGTCGATGTTCAGGCCCGCTCGGAGATCGATTTCGGTATAACCCGGGATTTGGATGAGCGAGCCGTCGGGATGCCGGTTGTTGAACTCCGCAACCCTCTTGCCGATGTAGTCGACGCTCGCCCCGACGAACCCGCCGAGTGTGGGGCTGAGCGGGAAGTCATAATCGGCATGGACTGCTCCGCTCCACTTCGGGACCCACGGGAGCGGGTCGCCCGCGAAACCACCGGTGATAGGCGGAGTGTCGTCTTTGAGCTTTGCGTTCGTGTACGCGCCGTTCGTCGACAGGGTCAGCCCCGGAAGTGGCCGAAGAGCTCCTGAAAATTCCAGGCCGTTCACTCTCGCCTTTCCGCCATTGGCGTTGATTCCGATCTGGTTGACGACCTCGAACAGCTGAATGTCTTTCCAGTCGATGTGGTAGGCGGCCAGCTCAATGGACCAGAGGTGGGCGTCGGGGGCTTCGGCCTTGAATCCCAATTCCCAGTTCGTCAGTCGGTCCGCGGCGTAGGAAGTGGGCGTTCCCGGAGGAGCGCCGACCGGTACCACATTGGGGCCGCCAGGGCGGAAGCCGCTCGCTACCCGAGCATAGATCGAAGCATGCTTGCTGAGCTCGTAGCGCGGCGCGACCGAATAAGTGAAGACGGTCTCCGACGAATTGTCGTCAGCCGTCTGATCGCCGATGAGCAAGGACGTGATCACCTCATGCGCGCTCTGCTTGTTGTGCGCGAGGCGACCGCCGAGAGTT
>DASQYQ010000475.1:0-4987 GCA_035639115.1 Sphingomicrobium sp.
TCGGCCGCCGGTTGGAAGCGGTGCTCGAAGATGCGCCGGACTGGCTCGACTCGCAGGCCCGCGCGCGAGTCGAAGGTGCAATCCGCGGCCTGTCATGGCGGCGTGAGACGGTTGCCGCGTGGATTGCGCTCCTGGCGAGGATCGGCGGCGAAGCGGATCCGGCCTTCGTCGACTGGCTGGCGGTCGAGCGCATCGATGGCCGCGAGCTGGACGTAGCGATTCATCGCCGCTGGCTGGATCCGACCAAGCCGCTTGCGGCCGCGGTGATCGCACCGGCGGACGGCGTACTCGTCACTTCCGCGACTTTGCGGGGCGGCGAGGATTGGCCGGCTGCCGAGGCTCGAACCGGAGCAGCGCACCTTCAGCTTCCGCCGAAGCATTTCGAGGCGGAGAGCCCGTTCGACTATGCGGCCTGCTCGGAAGTGCTCATCGTCACCGACGTCAGGCAGGGTGACATCGCCTCGCTCGCCGGCGCTTACGCGCGGCTGATCGAAGCTGCGCGGGGCGGGACGCTCGGGTTGTTCACTGCCATCCAGCGGCTGAAGTCAGTGCACGCGCGCATCGCCGATCGGCTCGCGCGGGCAGGCCTTCCGCTTCTAGCGCAGCATGTCGATCCAATCGACGCCGGGACGCTGGTCGACATCTTCCGCGACGATCCGCGTGCTTCGCTGCTCGGCACCGACGCCCTTCGCGACGGGGTAGACGTGCCAGGCGAATCGCTGCGGCTCGTGGTCATGGAGCGCGTGCCATGGCCGCGGCCGACGGTGCTTCACTCGGCTCGGCGGATGGCGGGCGGCGGAAGCGCTTATGACGACAGAGTCGTCCGCGCACGGCTTGCGCAGGCGTTCGGGCGACTCATTCGGCGGCAGGGCGATTGCGGGACATTCGTGATATTGTCGGCAGCCATGCCGTCGCGACTGCTCAAGGCGTTCCCGCCGGGAGTCACGGTCCGCCGAGGACCGCTCGACGAAGCGATCGCCCGAGTCGAGGCTCGACTTCAAATGGTAGCGGACAGGCCGATGGAGGCGGTGAGCTGAAAATAGTCTCGATCCTCCGCCACGCAAAATCCGATTGGGGCGATTCGAAGCTCGACGATTTCGATCGCCCGCTGAACGATCGCGGATGGAAAGCGGCCCGGCGAATCGGCCGCGAGCTCAAGGATCGCGGAATGAAGTTCGACCTTGTCGTCGCGAGTCCGGCAGCGAGGGTGCGCGAGACGATCGACGGGCTGACCGAGAAGCTGAAGCTGAACCTGGAAATCCGCTTCGAGCCGCGGATGTACCTGGCGAGCGAGGACACGCTTCTTCGGATCGTTCGTGAGCTACCGCGAAGCGCCCGCTCGCCGCTTCTGGTTGGTCATAACCCCGGGCTGCAACAACTGGTGCTCGAGCTCACGCGCGATGGTGACCTTCGCAATCATGTTGCGCACAAATTCCCGACGGCGGCGTTTGCGCGCATCGAGTTGCCGGCGGATCGCTGGTCGGATGTCGAGCCGGGCAGCGGCAAGATCGCCGCGCTCATTGTTCCGAAAGAGCTCGACTAGAGTTCGAGCGCTGACGCGAGGCGGTCGCGAAGCGAAATCAGCTGGAAGACGTCGACCCCATTGTTGCGCGCTTCCGGCCCGCTTGCCGCGGATGGTCGGGTCAAGGGTGCCGAGGGGGCCTCCATTGCGACCTCATGCGCTTCATCGGACTTGTCGCGAAGCAGCTTCTGGACGCCGCGGACGGTGTAGCCTTCCTGGTTCAGCAGTCGGTTGATCCGCCGCGCTAGCTCAACATCGGCGGGACGGTAGTAGCGGCGGTTGCCCGCGCGCTGCATCGGCCGCAACTGCGGGAAACGCGATTCCCAGTAACGCAGGATATGCTGCGCGACGCCGAGCTCCGTCGAAAGCTCACCGATCGTCAGTAGAGCGCCGGGCTCTTTGTCCGCCGGCACCAAGGGCTTACCCCCTCGCGATCCTGTCGCGCATGATCTGGCTGGCGCGGAACGTCATCACGCGACGCGGTGCGATCGGCACCTCGATCCCAGTCTTCGGATTGCGACCGATGCGCTGACCCTTGTCGCGCAGGATGAAGGTGCCGAATCCGGAGACCTTCACGTTCGCGCCTTCCGAAAGCGCATGGCACATATGGTGAAGCACGCGTTCGACGACGCTCGCAGATTCCGCACGCGACAGGCCGAGACGGCGATGAACGACATCGGCAAGGTCCGCGCGAGTGAGCGTGCCGTTTGCGTTCAGTTCATTGTTGATCCGCGCGATCCCGAGATCGGCCATGATGTTCTCCCGAGTCCACGGCGTGCCCCCCGCCGTCATTCAATACACTTACGTAACGGACTTACACGCCGTCGGCAACTCGACTTCTCGCCGAATCTTCCAATTGATTCAATACCTGAGCGCTGCCGCGCCCCAAGTAAACCCCCCGCCCATCGCTTCCAGCACGACGATGTCGCCGCGCTTGATTCGGCCATCCCTGACCGCTGCATCGAACGCCAGCGGGACCGACGCTGCGGAGGTGTTCGCATGTTGGTCGACAGTGACTACGACCTTCTCGGCTGGAAGGCCGAGCTTGCGCGCAGTCGCGTCCAAGATGCGTGCATTGGCCTGGTGCGGAACGACCCAGTCGACGTCTGCCGCGGTCAATCCTGCATCTTCTAGCACTTCATTCAGAACGTCGGCGAGGTTGACCACCGCGTGCCGGAATACTTCGCGGCCCTTCATTCGAAGCTTGCCGACGGTGCCCGTGGTGGAAGGTCCGCCATCGACGAACAGCAGGTCGTTATGACGACCATCCGCGTGAAGCTTGGTCGCGAGGACACCGCTCTCGCTTTCCTCCGAACTCAGCACGAGCGCCCCCGCCCCGTCCCCGAACAGGACGCAAGTCGAGCGATCCTCCCAGTCGAGGATCCGGCTGAACGTTTCCGCGCCGATGACGAGCGCCTTGCTCGCATTGCCCGAGCGAAGCATCGAATCGGCGACCGACAATGCGTAGAGGAAGCCGGTGCACACCGCGTGCACGTCGAACGCTATGCAGTCGGAGATGCCGAGCGCCGCCTGGACCTTGGTCGCGGACGACGGGAAAGTTTGATCGGGCGTTGCGGTCGCGAGGACGATGAGGTCGATGTCGCTCGCCGCGATGCCTGAACTATCGAGTGCCCGGCGCGCGGCATCAGTCGCGAGGCTTGCCGTCGTTTCTCCGTCGCCGGCGACATAGCGGCTGCGGATTCCGGTGCGCTCGACGATCCACTCGTCCGACGTGTCGACCTGCTTCGCCAGCTCTTCGTTTGTGACCTTGCGCTTCGGCAGCGCGCTGCCAACACCGAGGACGACCGAGCGTCTCATGCGGCGCTCCCATTGGCGAAGGCGTGGGCTCGGAAATTGTCGAGGTCGTCGCCGATCTTCCGGGTTATGTCGTTGCGCACCATCGTCGCGCAGACCTGGATTGCGTTGGCGACGCCCTTGGGGTTGGCGCTTCCGTGGCTCTTCACGACCAGCCCGTTGAGGCCAAGGAAAACCGCGCCGTTATGGTTGTTCGGATCGAGGTGCACCTTCAACAGGTTGAGCGCGGGCCGCGACAGAGCAAATCCGGCCTTCGACCGAAGCGAGCTCTTGAACGCTCGGCGTAGCAAGTCGGTGACGAAGCGCGCCGTTCCCTCCGCCGTTTTCAGCGCGATGTTGCCGGAGAAACCGTCGGTCACGACGACATCCACCTGCCCGCGCGACAGCTGGTCGCCCTCGGTGAAGCCGTCGAACCGAAGCGGCAGATAGTCGGCTTCGCGAAGCAATGCGGCCGCCGCTTTCAACTCGTCGGTGCCCTTCAATTCCTCGGTTCCGATGTTGAGCAGCTTCACCCGCGGCTTGGAGATTCCGAGCACGCAGCGCGCATAGGCCGATCCCATCACCGCGAACTGCACCAGGTTCTGCGCATCGCACTCGGTGTTGGCGCCGAGATCGAGCATGATGACGTCGGTCTCGCCGAGTGTAGGAAGGTGCGCGGCAAGGGCAGGGCGGTCGATTCCCGGCATGGTGCGAAGCGCGAGCTTGGCCATCGCCATCAGAGCGCCCGTGTTCCCGCCCGAAAGAGCGGCGTCCGCCTTGCCTTCTTTGACAGCGTTGACCGCCATGCCCATCGAAGTGGTGCGGGCGCGGCGGATCGCTTGGCTCGGCTTTTCGGTCGCCTCGATCGCTTCGGGCGAATGGACGACGACGACATTGTCGCGCAGCTCCTTGTGCTGCCCGATCTGCTCCTCGACCTGCCGTTGGTCGCCGTAGAAAGTGAAGCGCAGGGACGGATTCTTGCGCAATGCGCGCGCCGCGCCCGCAATCATCGCCACGGCGCCGGTGTCGCCGCCCATGGCATCGATAGCAATGCGCGGGCCCCCGTTCATGCGGGCCTCGAGGGCTTAAGCCTCGGTCGAGACGATTTCGCGGCCGTTATAGTGGCCGCACGCCGAGCACATGTTGTGCGGCAGCTTGAGCTCGCCGCAGTTCGGGCATTCCTGGAAGCTCTTGGCGCTCAGCGCGTGATGGCTGCGGCGCATGTTCCGCTTCGACGGCGAGGTTTTTCTCTTGGGGACAGCCATTCCGGCACCTTTGAAACAATTGAGCTCAATAAAAATTGCGACGATCTGCGCCTCATCTCGTCGGGGCTTCCCCCGCGGCGGCGCCCGGATCGTCGCGAACCGCGGCCCCTATAGCGAAACGCGGCGGAAGCGCAAGTCGGACGCCGTCTCGGGCTCATGGCGGCCGGCAGTGGAAGGCGAAGCCTTCGCTGGTTTGACCGTTTGGAACTCGCCACTCAATCACCATGACGGGGCTCTAGATCAAGCCGCGAGCACTTGGTCGGCGACGAACGGATTGGTCTTGCGCTCGTGGCCGAAGGTCGACATCGGTCCATGGCCGGGCACGAAGGCGGTCTCGTCGCCCATCGGCCAGAGCTTGGTGGTGATCGACCGGATCAGCTGCTGCTGGTCGCCTTTCGGAAAATCC
>DASQYQ010000476.1:0-2194 GCA_035639115.1 Sphingomicrobium sp.
AGCCGCAGATCATCAAGCGGTTCTTCACGCACCCAGCGACGGCTTACGCGGCGTAACCCATTTGCCGGCCGGGGTAATATGACTCCTTCAAACCCGCCGCATATTTGAGAAGACGACCACTAAGGGCCCGACTTCCGCAGCTCGGTCGACGTGATAGGTGCTAAAACCTGGGTGTGAGCAGGTGTTTTGGCTGACCGAACAGGCGTTCGGCGTGTATCTATGGTTGGCGCCTGGCTTGGGGGTTCAGGCGCTCGGCGGCGGGCCGTCGGGCTGGGGCGCTTGGAGGTGCAGGAACAGCGGTGGTTGGGCGACGCCGAGGGCGCGCAGGATGTCGCGGTGGCGGGCGGTGAGCTCGGTGCGCTGGTGGCTGGTGCCAGCCGGCCCGGTGAACGTGCCGAGGTGCATCCGTTGCAGCTCGTCGCGTAGGTTGCGCCAGGTGTCGTTGGCGTGGTTCTCGGCGATTCGGATCAGCAGCAGCGCCAGCCAGCACAGGAGCACGTGGGCGCGGATGCGGTCTTCCTTGCGGTGGTGGACGGGGCGCAGCTCTAGCATGGTCTTCATGTCGCGCCAGCCGCGTTCGATCTGCAAGAGCTGCTTGTAGCCGAGCGCGATGTCCTCGACTGATAGTGTCGGGTCGGAGGAGCGCAGCAGGAACTTGCCGTCGAGGTGCTCCTCGGTCTTGACCGCGGCGCGGTCGATCCGTAGAAGCCCGGTCTTGGTCGTGCGGATCAAGCGCTTGTACCCGCGTTTGGTCGACAGCTGGCCGTAGCGCTTCTGTCGCTCGGCGACGGGCAGCTGGTCTGTGTCGGCGATCGCCTCCTCGATCCGGGCGAGCAGTTGCTCGCGCACGGCGTGGTCGCGCGTGGCCTCATCGGGGTTGTGGCAGATCACGAACCGGTCGCGCATCGTGCCGTCGTCGATGATCACCTCCTTGACGCGGAGGTTGCCGGCGACCGTGTGGTAGCGGCCCTGGCGGGAAAGCGCCGCGCCTGCTTCCTTGTCGTTGCCGCGCAGCTTCTCGCCGAGGATGTAGTGCCCGCCGGCGCGCTGCAGGTAACGGCGGTTCTCTTCGGATTGGAAGCCGCGGTCGGCGACCCACACCACGCGCGAGAGCTTCCACGCCCGCAGGTCGTCCTTGGCTTGACGGATCAGCTCCTGATCGGAGGTGTTGCCCGGCCAGCACCACACACGGATCGGGATCCCGTCGCGGGTGACCGCCATCGCGATCACCACTTGCGGCAGGTCGTCGCGATGATCCTTACTGTGACCGCGAACGCGGAACGCGGAATGGACGACGTTGCCGTGCTCGTCGACGACGTCCTGGTCGGGCTCGTCGCGCTCGAAGTAGGTCGAGGTGGTGTCGAAGAACAACAGGTCGACTTCGAGGTTCAAGAGATCCGCGGTCGCGAAGTACACCGCCTGGCAGAGTTCGTCCTCGACCTCCAATAGCCAGTCCATCGAGCGGTAGCAGGAATCCTCGTCGAGCTCCGGCAGACCGGCGATCCACGCGCGTTCTGTCACCCACTTGCTGCCCGCCAGCTTCGACAACGGCTCCAGCGCGCGGTTGGCGACCATCGCGAAGATCACCCGCTCCGCGCGACTGTCAAGCCGCCGGCCCCGCAACAGACCCTGGAGCGTGCGGTCGATCGCCAGTTCCTGCCAGATCCCATCGAGCGCCCACGCGCCGCCCATCGGCCGCGACTCCAGGAACCGAAGTCCCGGCGCCGCCGCCGTCTGCAGCGCCTGGTCCGGCTCCAGCGCCCGCTGCAGCGAGCCGATCAACCGCACAATCGCTTGCCGGTCGAGCTGATCCTCGCGGCCGAAGTTGTACAGCACCCTGACCTTGCTGTGCTTGGCCACCGGATCCCACTCGTTGTGGGCGAGTTGCAGATAGGCGACGCTGCCGTCCTTCGTCCGCCGCTCGGTCCGACGCAGGTACATACCTAGCGCTTATACATGATCTGCCGGCTAGATCCAAAGTTTTGGCTGGAGGCGTGTATCTAGGCCTTTTCGACGCCGCGCACCAGCAAAATCGCTCTCAGCAGGACCTTTCCGCGGGCGCGTGTCTAGAACCGGCGCTCAACTGCGGAAGTCCGGTTGAACGCTCGCTGACAAAGGTTTGCGGCGCTGACCAGATCCCCGGCGGATTCAATCGGTCGTCGCAACGTTGGCTTGTTGACATGATCGCAGATAC